>JAQYVK010000282.1 GCA_030145585.1 Desulfatiglandales bacterium
ATGTTGAATTATCTGAGAGGTGATGCCACGAATGAAGAGAAAAACGGCGGCACCTTTAGAAACCGCCTTCAGAAACTTGGAGACATTGTCCACTCTTCCCCCACCTACAAAGGCGGCTACCTCTATGCGGGCGGGAATGACGGCATGCTTCACGTCTTTAACGCGACAGACGGCAAGGAAGTCTTTGCCTACGTCCCGAAACTCGTGTTTGAAAACCTCAACCAACTTTCAGGTCCTCTCTATGTCCATCGATATTATGTAGATCTCTCCCCTGCTGCGAAGACTGTGAATATTGGTGGAACTGACCAGACGATCCTGGTCGGGGGTCTTGGAAAGGGCGGGAGAGGTTATTATGCCCTTGACATCACGGATCCCGCTTCAATAACGACCGAAGCGGCTCTGGCCGGGAAGGTCATGTGGGAATACCCGAAAGCGGGCACAACTCAGTCCGATATCGATGACATGGGCTATTCCTTCAGCAGGGCGGCCATCGTCAATTCGGAGGCGGGTTGGGTCGTGATCGTAGGAAATGGGTACAACAGCGTGAGCGGCAAGGCAAAGCTCCTAATCCTGGATGCCGAGACAGGCAGTCTCCTCAAGAGCATAGACACGGGTGTCGGAGGCTGTAACGGCCTATCAATACCGATCCCCATCGACGTGAATTATGATGATAAGGTGGATTATGTCTATGCAGGCGATCTGAATGGGAATCTCTGGAAATTTGACTTCACCGTGCCTGGACCGACCGACCCCGGATATGATGCGGCGTTCGATCCGGAGGATTATTTTGATGTGGCCTATAAATATGCTGCTACATATACCTATAGTGGGCTCCAAAAAATCGGGACGACTCCCATGCCCCTGTTTCAGGCCAAGAGTCTGGCCGGTCCGCAGCCCATTACGGCAAAGCCTGACGTGATGATCCACCCTGACAAAGAGGGGTTCATGGTGGTCTTCGGCACCGGAAAATATCTGGGTGAAAGCGATATTGCCGATACCTCTACCCAAACCATTTATGGGATCTGGGATTACGGCGATGATGTCGACGATAGCGAGTACCTGGGCTCCTTCGAAAGGGCAAGTACGCCTATACTGAGCAACCAGCCAAATTATGACGTTGATCTGCAAAAACAGGATGATATCGTCTGTGATCCGCTTGTGACCACCTGTGATGGAGACCTCTTTGTCGTCGGCACCGCCAGCCTCCGGGTCACGACCGGGTATACCCCGGACTGGGGAACGACCTCAAAGGATGTGGCCGATGACTGCCTGGAGGGCATTGGTGTGGACGAGTGCGATCCGGACGGGTATGGGGCAAATCCGAATCCCGTGAACAATGCCGGGTGGTACTATGATCTGCCCATCAGCGGAGAGAGGGTAGTCACGGATACCCTGCTCAGGGATGGAAAGGCCATCGTGATCGCCTACACGCCTGAACAGACCCCATGCGGTTCCGGCGGAAATTCCATCATCATGGAGATGAATGCCGGCACCGGTGCACGTCTTGCCAAACCCCAGTTTGATATCAACGAGGACGGGAAGATCGATGACAACGATCTCGTCAACATTGGAACCGAGGATGATCCCATCTGGGTTGCCCCCACCGGCCTTAAGAGTGAAGGCAGGCTTTATCCTCCCGCTATCCTGAGAATAGACGAGGATAAAGAGAAAAAATACTTCAGTTCTTCAAGGGGAAGAATTGTTGAGATGACGGAAAAAGCGGCCAAACTGGGACTGAGTTACTGGATTGAATATGAATAATAAGTCACATGGGCAGGGGGGACCGATCGGAATAAATGGGTCCCCTCGCTCCGTGGATTAGATGATAAAGGAGGATGGCCCACTATGAGTAAACATCGCATCGTATCTTTTAAGACGTTGAGGCACATGATGGTCTGCACCGGGCTCGCCCTGTTTTTGGCGAGTATCGGAGTCCCCGGGGACCTCAGCCAAGCTCAGCAAAGGTACAAACCGGAGGTGTTGTTGCCACTTGGGTATCCCGATGGGTTTCATGGTTTTGGCCCAATAGATGCGTTGAATGAGGATGGGATCGTGATCGGGGATATATTTATAAAACTGTCACCATTCGTTACATGTCACACGCCCACCAATATGAACAGCTACCTTGCCGACTTCAACACCGGGGACCTGGTTGGATGGCTCACAGGTCCGGAAGGTGAAATCATCTCTTTGTGGTTGATCCCGTAGGGTGTCCTTCATCCCTTTCCTCCCTCTTCACTCTGAGGCTGTGTCACAATTCGTCATCCCGGCCAAGCCCCGTGAAACGGGGCGCGAGCCGGGATCCAGAAGCCTGCGCGACGATGCCATTTCCATGGATTCCCCTTCGATGCCGGTTGTGAAAATTTGCGTTTACAACCGGCCGCTCAGGACAAGTGAAAAGGCATCAATGATCAGTTATCAGTATTCAAAAAACCTTCTTATTTCGTGTTTCCACTCTTTCCCCTTTTCGTGATAAATTTTTTGATCTTTAAAAGTTTTGGAATTTGGCATTCATTTGGGCTTTGGATTTTGACATTTGTCATTCTAATCCCGGAATTAAAACCTCTATGGTGTGACAATTAATCCCTGACCACGCTCGGAGGTAGGGGTTTGAAGCTGAAATAAAGCTTTGATTGGCCTCTTAAAAGTGATAAAATGTAAACAAAAAAAAGGTTTACGGTTCAGGCCTCAGGGGTGGCGGTTTTAAGGTTTTTATCCTTTAGACCGTATACCGTACACCGTGACCCTTTCTTTCACCTATGCCAATTAATTCAAACAAATTTTCTGCTGAAATGGTCTGCAAGATCCTTTCGAAATATGGCTTCATATCGGAAGGCCAAAAGAAGGAGATCCTGCTCAAGAAGGAACCCCTCAAGAGGAAGATGGAAAAGGCCCGGGCCATGAAACAGCCTTCTTCCAAGCAGAGGTTTCAGACATCGGTTTCTATCGTCGATGTGATTACGGCCCTCAACTTGGAGAGGGCGGATAACCCATCCAACGTCCTGGATGAAGAAACCATTTATCAGGCCCTCGCAAAGGGTTGGAAGATCCCTTTCAAAAAGATCGATCCCCTGAAACTTGATCTAAACCTGGTGACCACCACCATCCCCCACACCTTCGCCATGAACCATATGACCGTCCCCATTGAAAAGAAGGACGGGTATCTGATCGTGGCCACCATCAATCCTTTTAATCGGGAGGTGATGCAG
>JAQYVK010000283.1 GCA_030145585.1 Desulfatiglandales bacterium
TATGTCTATTCTCGCCAAATTGAGGGATTTAGGAATTGAGGGATTAACGGACAAAGGCAATAATTTAAAATAGATAGAATTCCTTCAAGTCCTAAATTCCCCAATCTCTGAATTCCTGACTTAGACCCGTGTCCAATTTTCCTGCAATCCCACGACAGCTAAAGAGTCACAGCTATCTGGCGAGACGCGACAAACCAAGTGAAAGGAGGTGATTTATACCCAAGGGGTCTATGTTCGATAAACCTTTAACCGCCTACAAGGAGGACTATATGATGAAAAAATTTACCCTATTGGTTTTAAGTTTTTTTATAGTGGCTTTGGGGGGGGGATTCGCTCTGGCAGCTGAGTGCGAAAACCCTGATTCTCTCACCTTCTCCATCATTCCCACCGAAGAAACGATTCAGGAGTTGACCATCTACAAACCTGTTATTGATTACCTTGCGAAAATGACAGGCAAAAAAATAGAGTTTTATATGCCCACCTCCTATGCCACCGTTGTGGAAGCCATGGTTAACAAATGGGTCGATGTGGCGGTTTTGGGTCCTTATTCTTACGTGATTGCGCATGAAAAAGATCCCGACATCATGGTGTTTACGACGTATGCTAAAAGACCGGGCCATACCGTCGAAGAAGGGCCGGGTTATAAGGCGGTTCTAATTACCAGAAAGGATAGCGGGCTGGACACAATTGAGTCGCTTAAGGGAAAGACGCTTGCTTTGACTGATCCGGGCAGCACATCCGGGAATCTGTTTCCCCGGGTTGTTTTTTCCAAGGATGTACTCAATGGCGATCCTTTGGAATCATTTTTCAAAAAGGTCGTTTACTCCGGGGGACACGATCTTTCGACTATGGCTGTCTTCGAAGGCAAAGCCGACGCCGCTTTTGTCGCGACCCATCGATTCGATAATGTTATCGATAGGGGGATGGTGAAAAAGGAAGATTTTAACTACCTCTGGTGGTCGGCGACGATTCCCCAGGACCCCTTTGCTTACCGCATGTCTCTGTGCCCCGAGCTGAGGGATAAAATCGAGCAGACTTTTTTCACTCTGCATACCGTACCCGAAGCCAAAGCATGGCTGGACAACGTTAAATCCAATAAGTGCGTGAAAATGACAGATACGGATTACGATGTTATTCGAATTTTGAAAAAGGCCAAAGAAGAGCGCAAGAAAAAGAAATAATAAACTTAACCGTTCACGGGTTCAGCCCAGCCGCCGGCCAAAAAAACGGCCGGTCTAATCGAAAAAGTAACTAATAGTTCACCGCGGAGCTCGCAGCCTCCGGCCCATAGGGCCTAAGGCCTACGCCCCGGTGGGAGAACGCTGAGAAAGAAAATTTAAATTAATCTCTGCGTACTCAGCGGTCTGCGGTGAGATACTTCTTGAAAATGGCATCTGATTTCATGAAGTTTCATACAAGAGATTCAGGGTTCACGGTTAAGATTACCCCCGGCTGGAGTTGAGCGGTTCTCCCCGTGTAATAGGGCTCCCTCATGGAAAATTTAACAGGGTAAACTCTGAACCTGTGAACATTTGCCAATATAAGGTATAAACCACGGGCGGCATAATGCCGCCCTGAATTTAAAGTCACCCGGCAAGTGGTAATTAGTATCATAGATCTGAAATTGTCGTTTTTAGTGGCAAGAATTTTTTGGGTATCTTTGTAGACCCCTGTCCATCAAAGCTTCAGAGGAATCTGAGCGGGCGTTCAACATTTTTTGTTTGGGTCATTTGAATATTGAATATATAAGCCTACGGCTCGGAGAGGAATTCTTTCAATTTTAATAATGACGGAGCGAAGCGACACCCACAAATCTTCAATCTTCAATCTTCAATCTTCAATTCCGGCTTGTCCGGGTTGGGAGAATCAATGGCAACACTTGAAGTCAAGGATCTTAGAATTCGATACAACCGTTCAGGACCCGAGATATTAAAAGGTCTCAGTTTTAATGTAGAACAGGAAGATTTTTTTGCCATTATCGGGCCCAGCGGGGCCGGGAAGTCGACCCTGATCCGTTGTATCAACCGACTGGTAGAGCCCAACAGCGGGGATGTCATTTTGAACGGCCGGAATATTACCAAAGTGGGGCGGCGTGGATTGAGAAAGGCTCGCCGGAATATGGGGATGATATTTCAGGAATTTAACCTGGTGGAACGAATGTCAGTCATGGACAACGTCCTTTCAGGTAGACTGGGTTACATCGGTAATTTCAGGAGTTTTTTGCGATTTTATCCCCGTGCCGACATTCAGAGAGCACTGGAATTATTAGACGAAGTCGGACTCTCCGATTTTGTTGATAAGAGAGCCGACGAACTGAGCGGTGGTCAGCGGCAGCGGGTGGGAATCGCCCGGGCGCTTATTCAACAGCCTCAGATTCTTCTGGTGGATGAGCCCACATCGAGTCTCGATCCCAAAATCGCCAGGGAAGTTATGGGGATGATCAAACAGATGTCGGAAGAAGCCGGCGTCCCGGTATTATGCAACATTCATGATGTGCAATTAGCACTGGAATTCTCCAACAAGGTTATCGGGCTTCAGGACGGTTTCAAAAAGTTTGAGGGCCCGACAAAAAAGGTAGATAAAGCCACACTTGACGAAATTTACGCCATGGAAATTTTATAAAAAGAAAAGGTTCCACGAATGATGCCATCAACGCTTGAACATAAGCTTGCAAAAATTCTCACAAAGCGGAAAAAATACAAGGCTATCCGTTATGGCCTTTATATCTTT
Source organism: Desulfatiglandales bacterium (assembly GCA_030145585.1). Lineage (GTDB taxonomy): Bacteria > Desulfobacterota > DSM-4660 > Desulfatiglandales > HGW-15 > JAQYVK01. The sequence continues at coordinate 2,731 of JAQYVK010000283.1, forward strand.
ATATTCTTGTTGGTCCTCGGCAGTATTCAAACCACCATAATAAAAGATACGGACTGGGAAAAGATCGGTACCTTTGGAACCGTGGTCAAGGCCCTGGCGCGGTTTTTTCCGCCTGATTTTTCCCTGTTTCCCCACCTGGTCAAGCCGACCATCGAAACTTTTATGATCGCCTGTTTAGGTACGTTTTTGGCGCTGGTCCTTGCGATCCCGGTGTCCTGGTTTGCCGCCCACAACATCACTCCCTATAAATCGATCACCTATCCTATCGGTCGCGCCATTATGACGCTGTCGCGATCCGTACATGAAATCGTCTGGGGGCTGATATTTGTGGCGGCTGTAGGTCTTGGCGCATTTCCCGGTATTTTGGCCGTGGCGATGCGGTCCATCGGTTTTATATCAAAACTCACGGCCGAAGCCATCGAGGATATCAATCCCGGCCAAATGGAAGCGATTCGGGCAACCGGTGCCAATGGCTTTCAGGTTATTTTATATGCCGTGATTCCCCAGATTCTGCCGGTGTTTGTCGGAAACACCATTTTCCAGTGGGACATTAACATCCGGCGGGCCACGATTATGGGGCTGGTCGGCGCCGGCGGCCTGGGGCTTACCTTCCACAGACAGTTGGTAATGTATAACTACGGTGGTGTGACCACTGTTATTATAGCCCTCCTTTTGCTCATCGCAATAGGAGAGGTAGGCTCCTATTACATCCGCAAAGCAATTATCTGACGTGTCAGCCACGATATAAGTGATTTTCATCACCTTAGGTGAAGTCCCTATTTTGTTATCAAGGAACTGAAAGGTAAAATATGACCGCTTCTACGCTCAGTACGCCACGCGATTCCGTCAAAACATGGCGTCGCTTCAAGTACCCCCAATCCTTGATCAAGTATGGAATTATGCTCATCATCCTTGTTTTCATTGCGATATCGATTCAGTATCTCAATATTCACCTGGAGCGTGTCCTCACCATGTTTGGTCGTTTGGGAAACCTGTTCGCAAATCGATATTATCCGCCGGACATTCCCTACATTCTTGACAGTGAATACCTCGGCTATGTGTTTGAAACAGTGAAGATGGCATATCTGGGTGCGCTTTTCGGTATCCTGCTGGCCATACCCCTTTCCTGGTTCGCTTCTTTTAACATGACCCCCAATAAGCGATTTCTCTACCCGGTTGCCCGTTTTCTGCTCATGGTTTGCCGGGCGGTGCACGAAATGATCTGGACGATTCTCCTAGTAACAATTCTAGGTTTTGGCATGCTGCCCGGTGTCATCGCACTCTCACTTTTCAGCCTTGGCTTTACCGGAAAACTTTTCTCGGAAGAGATTGAGGCAATCAACCAGGGCCAGGTCGAGGCGATTCAGGCCACCGGTGCAAATCCTCTCAAAGTATTTGTATATGCGGTGTTGCCTCAGGTCCGTGTAGCATGGACCGGGATTTCAATCTACACCTGGGATGCGGCTTTTCGTGCGGCGACGGTGGTGGGATTTTTCGGCGCCGGGGGCATGGGGTGGTACCTAAGAAGAACGGTGCAGCAGGTCGAGAGCAACCGGGTGGCGGCGATTCTCATTTCTATTGTTGGTCTCGTTATAATTTCAGAGGTGGCCTCTGCCTGGGCTCGAAATAAAGTCAGCACGAGCTAGCCCGGATCCGCCGGAGGCAAGAAAATGACTAATGACGAATGACTAATGACGAATGAAGGAATCGCTTCGCTCTGTTTTTTCTATTTAAATCGATCGTTAGACCGAGTCATTTGATCATGTCGTAGACCCTGAGTTTCTCGTAGGGAGGCTATCGTCGGTTAGAATTTCTAAATTATTCAATCGTTACAAGACAGTGAAAATATCTCAATTAATTTTAAGGACAGATATAGTTGATTGGTTAAGTGGTTGTAAATATGGATTTATCCCATATTTGTAAAATAATTGGACATTTCATGCTTCAATAATCGTAACACTCTGAAATTATAACTATAATTTACCTAATCAACCATTCAACCAGTAAACTATTCAACGAAGTCTGAAGGAGGTATAAATAAATGAGTAAAATCAGCATGGTCATGTTTGATCTGTCCGGCACCACTGTCTATGATGACACGGGTGTACGGGATTGCCTGTATAAAGCGGCCCAGGAATATGACCTCAATACAACTCCGGATGAAATTTTGCTTCACATGGGAACCAATAAAATTCATCTGTATCAGTTTCTGATCGCCCGGTCACAGGGCCAAAAAATTGACTTTAAGGACTTTGAAAAAATACAGGACCCCAAGACCTATGATCTGGCCAAGCAGGTTTTTGACCGCTATGAAGAAATCATGATCGCGCATTACCGGTCAAGCGTCAAAGAGGTGCCC
>JAQYVK010000284.1 GCA_030145585.1 Desulfatiglandales bacterium
CGTGATCACCCTGCTAAAAGGGACCGGTTATGAAGTGGTGGACCTGGGTGTCGACGTTGAGGCGGAAAAATTCGTCAAGACAGTCCAAGAAACCGGGGCCAAGGTTCTCGGCATCAGCGCCCTTCTTAACTTCACATATCCCAGGATGAAAGAGGTTGTCGAGGCTTTCAAAGAAGCCGGCATGAGAGACAGGGTCACGATTATCATCGGCGGTGCCCCCTGTAATGAAGAGGTCCGTCAAAATGTGGGTGCAGACCACTTTGCCAATGACGCCGGTAAAGGCGTCAGGATCTGTGATGAGGTCTATGGGGAATAGGGCAGACAACCTGGGGGATCCATCACACCTTGACATCAAACTATCATGCTTTAAGAAAGATTTGGTGTAATAGTTCAGCCACTAAGGCACTAAGCCACAAAGGTTATAATATAATTCTATTGATGCCGTTTTTAATAAGGGACACGTTAAAATTGGTAAAACAGCTCAGCCACTAAGACACCAAGTCACAAAGAAAAGATACTATTAACCCGGCAATAAAACAGGTTTACTCCGTCATGCCGGACTTGATCCGGCATCCAGTGCTCGCCTGGATTCCGGCTTTCGCCGGAATGACCACGTTGATGTATTTAGTCGCCGGAGTAATAAGTTCAAAACAATATATTAAAGGGAGAATTCATTCCTAAAAAAATCAGATGACGCATTTCCTTTTTGTTGGTAATTTTAAATTATCTAAGCATCTTAGTGTCTTTGTGACTTTGTGGCTGAACTTTTAGAGATTTGGCAGAAAAAGAGCGATTGAAGGGAAAATGGTGAGCAGAACGAAGCATATGAGATCACACCCAACAAAAGGCAAAACGGCCTTGGAAACATCTCCGAGGGTTGTGCCCTTCGGGGCGACACCCAGCATGACAAAGAGCCCTAGACCAAACGGGGGAGTCACGCCGCTGATCTCAAGGGATAACAGCACGACGATGCCGAACCAGATCAAATCAAACCCAAGGGACTGCGCCAACGGGAAAAAAATGGGGACAGTCAACAGCATGATGGAGACCTGATCCATAAACATACCCATGATTAGGAGTAACAAGAACATCGCGATCAGGATGACGGTCGGAGAAACATCGAGACCGGATACCCATCCGACGAGCCCGGCGGTTGCGCCGGAAATGGCAAGAATTTGGCTGAATGTGGAAGAGGCGATGACAACAAACATGACCATGACCGTTACGCGGAGGGTTCCGCTCAGGGAATTAGTAATCGACTTCCAGGTGAGTGACCGAAAAGCAACGGCCAGGATCAGCACCCCGAGAACCCCAAAGGCGGCCGCTTCCGACGGGGTGGCAATGCCCAGAAGAATAAGCCCTATCACCATAAAGACAATAAGACTCATGGGGAGGAGATGGGTGAATATCAGACGAACCTTGACCCTTCTGCTCACGGGTTCGACATCGTATTGCGGCGCAGCTTTTGGATCGAGCTTGACCTGGGCGAGGATCAGGGCCGAATACAACACCGCAAGGAGCAGGCCGGGCACCACCCCGGCAATCAGGAGTCGGCCCACATCAATTTTCGCTATGCTCCCGAGGAGTACCGCAAGTCCGGAAGGCGGGATAATCATGGCCAACCCTCCGACGCCGAGGATCGGGCCCATGGCCATGTATTTTTTATAACCGCGCCGCATCATCTCCGGGACCATGAGAGAGCCGAGCATGGCCGTATTCCCCATCGTGGTGCCGGACAGGGCGGCAAAGACGGTTCCTCCCGCAACGGTCAAGAAGGCGAGGCGCCCCGGCAGACGCCCGAAAAGCGCGTCAAAGGCATCAAATACCCGAACAGCAACCTTGGTGTGGAAAAACAGCTCGCCCATCAAAATAAATAGGGGAACGGGAACGAATACGAACTGAGTCACCGAGACCGTGAAATTCGCGGTGAGTTGCTCGATACCGACACTTCCGCCGATAAAGACCAGCATCCCGATTGCACTGACCGTAAAAAAGGAAAAAGCGACGGGGATGGACAAGGCCATCAAGGTGATGACAATCCCGAGCATCAGCGCGCCGGCTACATACCATTCCATTAGAGGCTCTCAGACCCGCTGCGGCTACCGGTCGTGTACATGCTCTCTTTCCCAAACAGAAATCGCATGAACTCGATGCTTAAAAGAACGAAGCCGATCGGAAGACTTGGGTAGAGCACCCACTTTGGAATGATGATAGACCGAATATCCTGCTCACCGCGTTGGAAGATATCAATCGCCATCACCGTCGCATAATAGGCGAGCACCGAACAGATAGCGATACAGAGAACATAGACCAGCTTCTCGACAAACCCACGAACCTTGGGCGGCAGCATGAGGGTCACTGATTCGACGAACACGTGACCTTTGAGTCGAAGGAGCCAGGGAGCACCCAACATGGTCATGTAGAGCAACGCATATTCTGTCAGTGCGCTGGTCCAAAAGGGGGGCTGAAAGCCGAGGGTGCGTACCAAAACATCATAAATAATAGCGACAAAGACCCCCGCCACCATTGAGCCGGCGATAATCGCCAACCCAACGATGACGTGATCATATGCCTTGATCAATAGTCGCGACATAAAATTCTTTCGTCCAGGCTACATTTCACTTAGAGGGTGGAAACTTTGCGCGAAGGGCATCGTAGTTTTCCGGAGCATTCTTCTTGATCTGTGCCCATTGGAGCGACTGCGCATCGGTGATGTATTTTTTTGCCCCCTCCCCCGTCAGCAGGAAGGACTTCACGCCCGCCTTGGCGAGCGCCTCCCTATCGTCTTCAACGAGGGTTGCGTAGTAGGCGTATGCTTCTTTTTCATACTTTATGGCGGAGGCCTGCAATGCATCCCGAGCCGCCTTTGACAGGGACTTCCATTTGTCGAGGTTGACGAGGAGCAGGTTATCGAACTGAAGGACCATCGGATCCAAACGATATTTAATGAACTTCTCCCAGCCGAAATCCCTAATCCCAAGGCCGGGCCAGGCCGCTCCATCAACAAGCTTGCGTTCAAGCGCCGAATAAATATCGGGTGCCGGGATCATAACATTCGTTGCGCCTAGAGAGGTCAGCCATGCACGGTAGAATCCCGATGAACGAATCTTCAATCCGCTCAGGTCAGGGGTTCCGTCCGCCTTGAGTTTAGGCTCTTTCGACAGCCACACGTGATAGCCGACACCGGCGGCCACCCAGCCCAGGATATGGGCATTGGCCTTCTTCCCCCAGATCTCGTTTAGGAGTGCCATGCCGCCTGTCGCCCGCGCCTCCATCGGGGTAATATCGGTCCCGTAAAAGACATACCCTTCGGGCACCTGCCCCACATAGTAGCCTGCCGCGCCATGCAACATGTCAAATACCCCTTTTCTCACGGCGGTCTGTTGTTCTATCGCAGGCGTCACTTCGGGCCCCCCTACGTGAACAATATTCACACCCGCGGCTTTGGCCGCAGCACTTTTGTTGAATTCGTCGGCCCACTTGAGGGTTTGCTCAATCAAATAGGTGTTCTTAGACCAATTTGTGACCAATCGCAGCGTTTCAGCAGAACTTGTGGCGGGTAGCCAGAGTGTTACGACAAATCCCAAGATAATACCTAGTGTTATGAACTTTTTTCCAAACTTCATTGTAATCTCCTTTCGCCTTATGAATTTTCGGTCCTCAACCGCAATACCAATCACCATTTCGCGGTTTAACCCCTAGTCGGCCACCCCGTCTTCTATTGCCTTTAAGTGTTCGCAGTCCAAGTCTTCGTAGGATTACGATGCCTGCAGTCTTTTTAAGGAGAAGGTTTCTAAAATGAAATGGGCAAAGCCCGGTTTGTGAACATTTATTAGGTTGTAAAAGTTAAAAATTGGACAGGGTATTATATATTGAAATCAGAAATGTTCCTCTCAGAAATGTGGCCTATCCCTTAACCTATCCACATTTTTTGGAATGTCAAAAGAGAGAAAATATCTTGTTACCGGATCTTTGCAATTATGATGCAATTAAAAATCTTTGAATGAGACGGGTACCTATTAATTCTGTTCCTATGAGATCTTCGGAGATTAGAGGGATATAAAATGAATCATAAAATGTTAATTTTCGAACCCTTTAAAAACGACAAATACTCCATAGAAAACGAGATAATGCGCCAGAGGTCTTGGCAGCATCATGGGAGGGGTTTACATTCTCCCGAATAAGGCTTCGTTGTCCTTTTCTTCCTGTTCCAGGAGTCGGATGACGTGGTCTCTGTTCTTTTGTATGTGCCGTTTTAACAATCTCATGCAGCCGGCGGTATCCTTCTTTCTCATTTTCTCGATCAATTCGTAGTGTTCGTCCGCGGCCGGTTTCATCCTCGCAGGATCGGCCTGATTAAATTTATGATGGAGGTACTCGTGCTCCATGTTGATTGTCAATAACCTTTCCAGCGTTTTGTTTTTACTCATCTTGGCTATATGAATGTGAAAATAGGTCCCAAGAGCGATTTTTTGGCGGTCATAATAGAGGGGCATATAGTCCCTGTGTCTTTGGGCAACTTCCTCTAACTTTTCGATGTCACCCGATTCCATTCGCTCGATGGCCAATTGAACACTCTTGAGTTCCAGCGCCTCTCTGACTTCAAAGAGCTCTATGGTTTCTTGGACGTCGACAGGTTTCACGTAAAAGCCCCGGAAGGGGACTGAAACAATAAAGCCTTCTCGCTCAAGCAAATAGAGGGCATTGATGATGGGTGTGCGTGACATCTTTAGTATTTCAGACAGATCCTTTGCTATGAGTCTTTGACCGGGAATCACATTTTGCCGAAAGATCATTTCCTTGAGCTTTCGGTAAGCCGCATTGATGAGCGTCATGGACTCACTATTTTCTAGTTTTATCTTTTTAGCCATTTTACAAAAGCCTTTGAAAGTGGATTTTGAATAATAATGCTTTTTACATTAAATTCAAAATAAAATTTTTGTCAAGTAAAATTGTCGGTTTTTAAAAAGTCGCACGGACACCATCCCTGTCATTCCGGCCCAGCATCCAGTGAGGGGTAGACTCCAGCCGGAACCCAGTCTTTTCGAAGGGTATTAGACTCCGGTGCCTGCCCCGGACTCCGCCGGAGTGACAGGTTTTAGGAATTATTACGAGGTCATCAAAATTAAAAGTAAAAAAAAGGGATAAGAAAGATGGCCATTTTCAATGATTTTCCTCTAAAGTTTTATGGATAAAATCATAAATCCTATTGTTGGCCTTCTCAGCCAGATTTGTAGGCAAGCGCTCGAAAATATGAGTACCGCCGGGATAAAGCCCCAGTTCCGCCTGGTTGCCACCGGCTATCCATCTAGCATGCATGAAAATCGAATCGTCCAGAAGAGGATCCAATGTCCCGACTGTAAAAAAGGCTGGAGGCAGGCCCTGCAAGTCTGCATAGAGGGGGGATATGTCCGGATTTGTATGTTTGTCGTTTGGGGCGTAGGTCCTGTTACAATATTCCATGGTTGGGGTTGTGAGCATTAATCTTCTATCACCCCATCGCCTGCAGCTCGGCGTCATCGATAGATCAAAGACACCATATAACAAGTTGGCTCCACAAAAGGCTGAAATCTTGTGGCGGTCTCGCAACCGGACCAGGGTTACCACTGAGAGGTTAGCGCCAGCTGATTCACCTCCAATAATGAGGTTGTCTGTTCCAAATTCGGATTTTGCCTCATATGCAAGCCAGAGGGCGACGGCCTCGCAGTCATCAGGAGCGGCAGGATAAGGTTGCTCTGGTGCCAGCCGATAATCCACACTGACGACAGCTATTTGACAGTGATCACCCATGTTCTTAGAAATCTCGTCATAATGGTGTGCCCGGCCGAACATGAACCCGCCCCCATGCATGTGCATATAGATCCCTCTGACATGCTCCGGGACATAGATGCGGACTGTTACATCACCTTCGCGACCGGGGATTTTCCGCTCCTCAACCTCATCCAGGATTTTGACTTCGCCCCACATGGTTTGGCCGGATTCACGCACCTCACGCACCTGTTGCGGCGGCAGGGTATGCACTGGTGGCACTTTTGCCTGCATTTTCTCGATCTCTTTATTAAAAAGCATGATCTCGGGATCGATGGCGGATTCATCGAAAATACGGGGATCAAGATAGGAAGTCATTT
>JAQYVK010000285.1 GCA_030145585.1 Desulfatiglandales bacterium
CCGCTTCCCCTTCATTATCCATTCATCCTACCCTCACGAGATTCTTCACAACTGGTGGGGAAACAGCGTCTTCCCAGACTATGAAAAAGGCAACTGGTCGGAGGGTCTCACGGCCTATCTTTCCGATCATCTCATCCAGGAGCAGCGGAATAATGCCGCAAATTATCGACAGACCTCGCTGCAGAAGTATACGGACTATGTCTCAGAGGGTAAGGATTTCCCCCTTGAACAATTTAGATCCAGGCACGATTCTTTAACAGAATCGGTAGGATATGGCAAATCCCTCATGTTTTTTCACATGCTACGCCTCCACTTGGGTGATGAGGTATTTAGACGTGGACTTCAGGACTTCTACCGTGAAAACAGGTTCCGAAGGGCATCCTTTGACGACATTCGGAGTAGTTTAGAGCAAGTCTCTAAAAAGGATTTAGAGATTGAGTTCAACCAGTGGGTAAACCGGACCGGTGCACCGGAACTACGAGTCGACAGGGTGAAGGTACAGAAAGATGGCAGTGATTATTTGCTCACAGCCCGACTAGAACAGAAACAACCGGATGTCTACAGTCTTCGGATTCCATATGCTGTGACCCTGAAAGGTGTGAATGATGCTTTCCAAGGTCTCGCAGTCATGAAAGAGAAGAAGCAGGAACTAAAAATTCGCTTGCCGTCGAGGCCTTTACGGCTGGACATCGACCCCCAATTCGATCTTTTCCGAAAGCTAGACCGGCGCGAGATTCCGCCGGCGCTGACTCAGGCATTCGGGGCAAAAAAAGTCCTGATTCTCCTCCCCTCGGCAAGCGGTGTTACACTTCAAAAAGCTTACCGAGAGCTTGGTCGGTCCTGGAGTCGTTCCGGACCGGCCGAGGTCGATATGAAGTTCGATACTGAAGTGAAAGAACTCCCCACTGACCGGGCATTGGTTCTTTTTGGGTGGGAGAACCGTTTTCTGGACGAATTCACGGTTGCCCTTTCCGAATATGATGTGTCGATAGGCCGACAAGGTTTGAACGTGCGGGAATCTCATATCCCCCGAGGAAACCATTCGGTGGTGCTTACCGCGCGACACCCGGAAAATATTGAACTGGCTTTCACCTGGGTTGCCACGGATAGGGTTGAAGCAATTCCCGGTCTAAGTAGGAAACTTCCCCACTACCATAAATACAGCTATCTGGGATTCAAAGGGGATGAGCCTACAAATATAGTCAAAGGCCGCTGGCCGGTCCTTGATTCGTCCATGACGGTTTTTCTCTCTGATGAGAAGGGTGCCTATTCCAGGGCCCAATTGGGGAAGCTTCCCACCAGAGTCCCATTGGCTGCTCTGCCCCCGGTGTTTTCAAAAGGACATATGCTTGAGACGATTCGCTTCCTTTCAGCGGATGCGCTCGAGGGTAGAGGACTGGGGACAAAAGGGCTGGATAAGGCGGCAGAATATATTGCGTTGAAATATAAAGAGGCCGGTCTCCGACCGGCCGGAAATTCGAATGAATCATACTTTCAAATATGGGAAGACCGGGGAAAAGATCCCGGGCGCAAAGTGATCTTGAAAAATGTAGTCGGAATGATTCCCGGGCTGAAGAAGAATAACCAAAGTGTTGTCGTGGGGGCCCATTATGATCATCTGGGTCGTGGCTGGCCGGATGTGCGACAGGGAAACAAGGGAAAAATTCATCATGGGGCGGACGATAATGCAAGCGGTGTCGCAGTGCTGCTTGAACTGGCCAGGGTGCTGAATAAGGGTCTGAAACCGGACCGGAATGTGATTTTCGTGGCGTTTACCGGGGAGGAAGCGGGGAAGAAGGGCTCAAAGTATTATGTGACTAATGAGAAGACTTTTCCCGTCGAGCAATGTATAGGGATGATCAATTTGGACACGGTGGGTCGCCTTGGGAAGAAGAAGCTTCTGATACTGGGGACAGGTTCCGCTCGTGAGTGGGACCATATATTCAGGGGGGCCGGTTTTGTCACTGGCGTGGAGATTGAAACAGTCTCTGAGGAATTAGATTCGAGTGACCAAAAGAGTTTCCAAGGGGCGGGGGTCCCCGCGGTTCAGCTCTTTGCAGGTCCCCACCCGGACTATCATCGCCCTACCGACACCATAGATAAGATAGATCCTGATGGGCTTCAGAAGATTACGTCTGTAGCAAAAGAAGCCTTGCAATATCTTGTCGATCGCGAAGGACCACTCTCTTCAAACTTGCAGGAAGACCCTGGAGAGACTATACTTTTAGAGAAAAGTTCAAGAAGGGTTAGTCTCGGTACGGTGCCGGATTATGTATTTCAAGGGGAAGGATACCGCCTTTACGGGGTTGTTCCGGGATCTCCCGCAGATTCTGCCGGTCTTAGGGAAGGAGATATTATTGTTAGGATAGCCGGAGATGTTATTCGCTCCCTGAGGGACGTATCCAACAGCCTCAAATCCCTGAAACCTGGAGACCGGATCGTAATCACTTTTTTAAGAGAAGAAAAAGAAATGACGGCGGAGGCAGATGTCGTAGCGAGGTAAGACAGGGGAGACAAAATTGACAAGTGAAGACGAAAGACGTAAGCATCCCAGAATCAAGGCGAAATGGCCCGTTACTATCATTACCGATCAAAGCTCTTTCCTGGGTGAATCCATAAACATTACGGATTCCGGTCTATTCATCCGTTGCGGGGAACAGTTACATGAGAATGAGATTTGCCAGCTCATTATCGGGATTCCTAATCGAGATCCTATCGTGGTAAAAGGCCAAATGATTTGGTGGAATCTTGGCGGTGCTGCCCACAAAGGTCATCTTTCAGGCATGGGATTCTCTTTTATTAAAATTTCAAAGGAGGATAGGCAATTCTTTAACGAAATGACCGCCGACAGCTTCAAAGCAGCAGAAGAGAACAAAAGTGAGGGTGAATAGATGATTACCCTTGGGCACCTTGGATCTCCCCGTGGGATGAGATCTTCGAGGGGTATTCTCGACTTTCACTCGATTGGGGTTGAACTTAAACTTGAGGCAGAATCATGGAACATATTATAGGGATAATTGATCCGGACTATCTCTTGTATGGAGGAGCGATCGGTATTTTCCTTGGGTTGCTTTTTTTTATCTTTTTCCTTTACCATAGAATTCGATGGTTTTTTAGGCTTCTTTCTAGAAAAGGAACCCTATCTCCCAGAATATTTGCGAGTCTACGGAACTTATTGCTGATCCTGTTTTGGACCGCCTTTTTTGGCATGTCGCTATTCTTAGGATTTTTTCTCCGTTCCTATCATGCCTTTACCTATGAAAAGCCAGTGGCTGAAATTAGGATTCATCCCCTTGAGGATGATAAATTGAGCCAGATAACCCTGATACAATTCCTCCCTCAGCACGGTCAAACCACCCAGCAATTTTTTCTTCGGGGGGATCAATGGATGATCGAAGGGGACGTTATTAAATGGGATCCTTGGCTCAATTTCATGGGTTTACACACCCGATATCGATTGACCCGTTTACGGGGTCGGTACGTGAGCACGATGGAAGAGGTCCAGGCGAAAAAGACCATCTACTCCCTGGTTGAGCAAGAAAACCATCCTTTTTGGCAATATCTCTATCAATACGGGCATCGTTTGCCCTTTGTAAGCACGGTTTATGGGAATGCGGTTTTCCAGGTATCCAGGGAGGAAAGAAACTACCTCATTTATGTGGGGACATCCGGTTTTATTGTGAGGGAAGGATAGGGGTCTCGACCGAGGTTTTTCTCTTGGCACTTGAATATAAAGTTCGAATTAACAAACATCCCTAAAAGGGTCTTTTTACCTCTCACAGAGCTCACAGGGTCCCCAGAGCCTATTTGAACTGAATTCCTGAGAGGGGAATTCAGTTCAATTTGCCATTCCGCTTGCGCGGGGGCTCGATTTCATTTTAACAATTCAATTGGATCTGCATTGAACCATAGGTCCCGTAAGGGACTGATGGTTGGTCTGATTCGGGATACCTGTCCCGCTTTTAAGCGGGATCAACGAATCAGACCAAAAATAATTCTTTTCTCCGCGTTCTCTGCCTGCCTCGCCATAGCTTTAGCGACGGCGGGTGTGCTCAAGCGACCAACGGGAGCGGGTGAGAGAAAAAACAAACCCGTTTTCACGTATAGCATAGCTGAAGGTTTATGGAATCAATTACACTTCAATCAGTTTACCACCTTCCGGAAGATCCTTTTCCGTGTATCCGAAATCCGTCAGCATTCTCCGAGCCATCTTCATATTCGGCTTCCAGCCCATCCTTTCACCACGGAATTTGGTCGCTACCTGAAAGTCGACCACCGGAGACATCACGCCCATTGCGATGAAATTCGGTTGAGCCGTGGGCCTTCCACCAGGGCCCCCTTTACTGGCCCACAATGCGTCTACGAGACAAAGTTGTTGTCGCGGATAGAGAACTTTTCCTGTTCGCTTGTCCATGGGGCCGAGGATTTCAGGGGTTTGGTTGATAGCGATGAGATAATCCTGGCTTCCTCCCCGATGTCCCGGCCTCGGAGAAAAGGTCCCAAAATGGTTTTTCATGGTCATGGTAAATCGGCCGAAACGGCTGCTGTGACCTTTGCACATAGCCATGTTGATGAGGATGTCCACCGAGCCGTCAACCAGGTGTTTGAGACATTCGGATTCGCCTCCTGAATCCTTCCAGGGTGCCGGCACCATTGTAGTCGTGCTGATCCCACCCCAATTATCAACGATTCGACATCCTTTCGGGAGACCGGCAAAAGGGGTCTCGCGGCTCATTCCCCTGCCGTCGTCGGCATCGTAGATGTGTATATTGCTCGGTTTTATACCCATTGTATCGGTCAAGGTATGGCAGACCTTTGCCATGACAGCGCTGCGGGTATGTTGCTGAGAAATATTATTGGTCTTGATGGCAACCACTGTATCGGACCATGATTTTCGAGGAGGTTTAACAAAGATCGCCTGCCATGCCTCACGGGGATCTCGCACATCGGTCAGGCCGCAAGCAAGTTTGTCCATGTTTTCCCAGACCGCTTCGGCATTCACGAGCTTGTTCTGAAGGGCCCAACTGGCGCTAGATTC
>JAQYVK010000286.1 GCA_030145585.1 Desulfatiglandales bacterium
GCACTCATATTCGGCACACCGGTGCATATGGGGTATGCAACCGCAATAATGATGGCCTTCCTTGAGAGAATCTGCTGGACCTTTGCAAAACCGGAACGTCAAGTCTTGACCATTTATGGATGCCCAAAACCAAGATCAGACAAAAAACGGAAGGCCGTGATTATCATTACATCCGGTATAATCCCACCAATCTACAGAAGACTTTGCGATGAGGCCACGTCTCTTATCAGGGGTACAATCAAAGATTCCTTAAATGCAAAGACCGTGGGTGACATGTACGCCGGGGACATAGAACATAGGGGCGTAGAACATTATCTTGATAAGGCTTTCAAGCTCGGGATGAAGCTTGCTTGAGCCCTTAGTTATTCTCATAAACCTTCCCGCAAGGCGGGATGGTCCAGACTATGCTATGCGGATTTGGTTTTATCTCTCGCCCGCTCCCGTTGGTCGCTTGAGCACGCAGAGAACTCAGAGAGAATGTTTATATCTGGTCTGATTCGTTGATCCCGCTTAAAGGCGGGACAGGGAGGACGAATCAGACCAACCATCAGTCCCTTATGGGACCTATGGTTTTATCTGGATCCAATTGAATGGGAAGTGATCTTGAGTCCCGCGCAAGCGGGATGGCAAATTGATCTGAATTCCCGTCTCAGGAATTCAGATCAAATAGACTCTGGGACCCCTGCCTGCCTCGCCATAGCTTTAGCGACGGCGGGTGCGCTCTGTGAGAGGCATAAAGACCCTTTGGGGGGAGGTTAACTCTGCGTCATACTTTTTAATAATTTTTCTGCCCGATTTGGATTGAAGAGGCCACAAACACACATGGCCGTGAGCTCCTCGGCTGCCTCCATATGGGTCATCTTTCCCTTGTCGATCTTTCCAATCAAATGGGCGATCAGGTTAGGGGATACCATCGCATGACCGCACATGGTGGAGACTTCCAATACATCATCGTCGGGGAGTTTATTGGTATCGCCTGAGATTCCGAAAGAATACTGGACTGTATGTGGTGAAAGACCTATCTCTAAACAGGTATCTTTGAAATCCTCATAGAGCCCGGATACGCTCACAGAGATCCCAAAATCTTTCTCTTTTATCTCCTTCAGACAGGCTTGTAGGGACTCCTTCTCCTTAAAAACAGCATGTATCATCGTCAAGGGCCCGTTCTTGAGTTCATCGATTGTTTTTTTGTGGCGACCGAAACCCCTCAAGGTCCCAAAATTTGCAAGCTTAGCCTCATAACCGGACAGGATATCCCATATTTTTTTCATCCTTTCTTTAATAGGCTCAAGCTTGGCTCGGTTCATCCCTGGCATAACCAACATGACGTAATCATCACAGAGATTTTGTCTATCTCCTTTTCGATGTAAAGAATGGGTCACTTTATTTCTCCATAGTAATATGAATAGGGTTCTAACTTATCGTTATGGTGCATAACAACCGAACTATTGTTCAAACATTAAAGGGTTCGAGGATTCGAGGATTCAAGGGTTCAAGTGAATTTAAAAACAAATATCGAATATCGAACAAGGAATGTCGAATGACGAAGTTTTTCTCTTTAGCCACCCGTTCCCCTTCGAATTCTCTTCCGCCGTCGCCAAGGCTATGGCGGGACAAGCAGGGTCTCTCGACCCACACAGACATTTAGCCGGACGACTTGTCCGGCCAAAAACATGCTTCCCGCATTAGCGGGAAATGAAAAATAACCGCTTTTCGATGTTTAGGCGAATATCTAATCCATCCAATCTTAAAAGCTATATATTTTCAAGTCCTTCGACATTTACCCGCCTATTTTTTTGGCGGGTTCAATTCCTTGTTCGATATTCTGCGGTTCTCTTTTACACGTCCTCGAATCCTCGACCCCTTGAATCCTTGAACCCACTAAATTCTATGACTTCCCAGTAATGCGTCGCCCATGACGCCGTGAAAAAGCGACCTCATCAATTTTTGTAACATTAGGGGTTAATTCAGTGGCCGCCCCAATCCAACATTGGTTTTGGGATTCGGTAGCGGTACAAATCCTACCTCTTGGGCGACGGAAAGGACGGGGATGTTTCCATCCTTGCGTACCAGGTTTGTGACACCCAGTGAGAAGACGGTATCGATCTCGGTCGATACTTCTTTGAGGGCGAGTAAGGCTTCTTTCAACCGGTCATTATCGATATTGAATTGAATCATAATGTGGAGCCCCCTCTCGTCCAAGACCTCCTCTTTGATTTTTCCAGTTGTCGTATCAGCCATCAAAGCAGTCAGGGAATTTGTGGGCTCAAACTCTACGCCAACTCTCCCAAGAGACATACAAACCTTTTGAACATCCCGGAAGGTGGCACTGACTCCGTGACGTCCCACTTCTACCGTGACACTGGACAAGTTTTCATGCACACGGCCGGTTATATCGTTGAGTTTTATTTCGGGTGATGGCTTTTTACTAGGCAGTCCGGGGAGGTGGCCCGCATGAGGGTTGGCAAACTTGGCCCGTATTGACCTCGGCCACTCAAGGTCAGGTTGGTAAATGGCGTCTTTGGGGCAGATTTCAGCTCTCAGGCAGGCGCCGCACTCCACACACTCGATCTGATTTACCTCACTCTTTTTCTTGCCCTCCCATTCCACGATAGATATGGCTCCCACCGTGCAATAGGGGTTGCAGGTTTTGCATCCAATGCATTTTTCCTTATCCACTAACATAGATAGCCTCCATAACTCGCAATCGATTTCATCGTCCAGAAATATTGTCAGATACTTTCTTCCATGTAAAGCATAAATAATACTTATCGGGTATAGAAAATCCGACTTCCCCATTCCGCATTCCGACTTCTGGTGACTGTAAGAAATTAAGCATCTACAGTCACCCTGACTGAAAGAAATTAAGCATCTACAGTCACCCCTTCAGCCTTCAGCCTACAGCCTTCAGCCTGCTTTTCATAAACCCATACATCTTTTCATTGGCATCTCGGGCGATTTTTATGGGGAATGAGTTGAAGATGTGTGTCCCCCCAGGATAAACGGCTAAATCTGCATGATTTCCTGC
>JAQYVK010000287.1 GCA_030145585.1 Desulfatiglandales bacterium
GGCGGTGAGCGGAACCAGTTGTGATCTGGAGGGCGTTTCCGTGGAAATTCCGCCTGGAGCGCTCAAGGAAGACTGCACCATCACTATCGGAGAGGTGACCAATCCACCAGCCTTGCCGGATAATCTCAAGGCCATCGGAAAAGTCATCGACTACGGACCTCACGGCGCCATCTTCAACACCCCTGTCACCGTCCGGGTACCCTATACCCATGAAGATCTTTCCAAGTCGGGTGTAAGCGACCCGGCTGAGCTGGAAGTCTGGACCTTTAATACGACCACACTCGCCTGGGAGGCGGTACCGGTTGATCGGGTGGAAGGGTGGTTCCTCATCTATAAATTGAATCATTTTTCGATATATGCCACTGGAAAATCGGTGGTGACCACACCATCCTCAGGCATAACACCAGTCTCATCAGATGCCGTAGCACCGATCTATGGAGAAAGCGGCAGCGGAGGCTGTTTCATCGCCACATTGGCCAAGGACGGTTATCCGGTATTTCCTCTGGCCCTTTTCATTTCGATCCTGTTGGCGATAGTTTGTCGGGGGAGGTGGCAGAAGAAGTAGGAAAACCGATTTTTGATCAAAAAAGGGGTTAAACGGATTTCATGCCTACGGGGAAACTCATGAGTTTCCCCGTAAATGGTTTTATAGGATACTCTCCAATACATTGAAAGATAAAGATCCAGAAAAGTCAAAGAAAAACTCCTAAAAATCGATAAGAATTCGTCACAAGATAGTCCGATCATTTACGTGAGATAGGCAGAGTGCCTTACCTGGAAGCGCAGGGAGGCGTCACTCTTGACGCAATAGAGGGATTCCACTAATATTAGACCTCTTTAAGAAAATCTCTTAGCTCCTGGCCACGTCGAAAGGGGAGGGCAGAGGGAATCTGTATTCAAAGTGGGCTATTAAAGGGAGGACGGCATGAAGAGGATGACACTTGAAGAGTGGGAAGCGAAATATATTACCGGAGAGGTGAAATCTTTTGATCAGAAAAACACCATGTTTATTAGACCGCTCTGGGATCCTGAAATAAACCGCCGTTTGGAAAACTGGTCCTTCGTGGGGGAGGTTGAAGATACGCCAGGCTACTCTATGGAAGACCTCGCCTTGAGATGGGCGGCCCGTCGGGGCACACAGATCATGCAGATATTCAATACCTACCGACCCAACCCAAGCGCTTTGGCAACGGCGATTAGGGAGACAATCAAGGAGCATGATCCGAGATTATCCTCTATTGAACCATACCGGCCGCCTGAGGGGAGGAAAGTGGAGGTAAGCGATCCTGAAAGGATTACGAACGTGGTCAAAAAAGCCGCACGTTGGTTCGGCGCTGACGCTGTTGGGATATGTCGACTGGACCGACGGTGGGCATACTCGCATACATTTGCGCCCAAGGGAGGCAGACAGTTGGCCGTGTTCGATGGTTCCAAAGTGGGTAAGGGGAATTCAAAGCCACAGGAAATATCGGAAGAATATCAATATGCCGTTGTCCTGGTTTTCGCGGAGGACTACGACATGATGAAGTATTACCCCACCAATATAGCCCACGCAGTCACCAGCATGGGCTACAGCAGGATGGGAGTTACGAACAATTACCTGGCGGCCTTTATCAGGAATCTGGGGTATCAGACCATCGACGGCACGACCAATGCTGTTGCCAACACCATCCCTATGGCCATGCAAGCAGGACTAGGTGATATTGGGCGACATGGTCTACTCATTACGCCCAAATGGGGGCCGAGGGTTCGGATGAGCAAAGTGATCACGGATCTACCTCTGGTACCTGACGTCCCCATTGATTTTGGGGTCACGGAACTCTGTCTGAAATGCGAAATTTGTGCAGATAAATGTCCGTCACAGTCCATCATGAAGGGGGATAGGACCTCAGAGCCGAACAATGTCTCAAACCTCCGGAATACATTGAAGTGGCCCATAAATGCCGAAACCTGTCGTATGTACTGGGGGCGGTCCAACAAGCCTTGTACGACCTGTATTGCCTGTTGCCCGTATAACAAGCCGGATAACCGATTCCACCGATTGGTTCGGTGGTTTACGGACCATGTGAGGTGGGGTGATCCCCTTTATGTCAAGATGGACCTTTGGTTTGGATATGGTAAACCGAAGAATCCCGATAACTTCTGGGAAGACTGGAATCCCACTAGGCACTGAGGGAATTCTTCCATTTGATCTCATTTCATACTTATTATTCAAGGAGACTGTTCGATTTGCTGATAATTGGATTTGTTTATAAGGTCTCACCCCTCTCCACTATATTTTGCAAGACACATAAGTAAAGAACTCACGTTTAGCACCGCTCTCTTGAACCAGATGGTCATAATAGTATGCTCTCAACCAGGAAATGGTTGTGTATTCCAATTTAAAGACTCCTGGATTCCGGTAAATCCGCCAGAGTCGGATAAAAGCCGGAATCCAGAAAGAAGAAGTTAGATGAAAGATCAGTGGGGACATGTACTTCTGAAAAAATTTTGGTTGGGTATTGCGTTATAAGGGTCTTGTTGTTATTTTAATAACATTGTCTGAATTATGCACAATCAAACTTAAACCCTAATTGATCGTAAACAAAATGGAGAATTATAATAAAATTTTTTAAACAACGGGTAACTTAAGGACCTTTCAGAATAATTATAACTCTTCTATCAACGAGATATAGGATAGCAAAAACAATCCATTTTGTTTACCCTTCTGGAAAGCGGCTGTTCTTACGAACAGCAGGATACACCCTATCTCCGGCGCTTATGTACACAAGCGCATGCCAAGGGGTCGCAGTAAGCGGCTGCTGCGAAGCAGCAGCATACGGCATTCACCCTTGGACGCCTTGGATCTGGGCCATCCTCGACTTTCGCTCAATCAGGGTTACAGATCGTTATTACAGACAGAATGACGTACCCTTAAATCTACTAAAATAGTGGAATGATACACGGATCAGTAATAATGAATAGAATAGAGTTCATAAGCCGAAACTAAAACCTAATGGTATACGTCACATCTATCGGGAGAACTGAATGATGGCATTCCTCAAAAGAGAACGGATGAAAGATCATTCCGTGGGACGTATTTTAAAAGGGATATTGGCCTGCATATCGTTGATTGCAGGTCTTTTTGTTCCTGGTCTACTTCATGGGCAGGGACCCGAAAAGAAGGGAGGGCCTCCTCCGGCGTTGGTCGAGGTTGCATCCGTTATAGAAAAAGTGGTGATGAGCCGGATTACCCTTGTGGGGACCGGAGAACCCTGGATAGAGACCGTGGTGGCTTCAGAAGAAGAAGGGGTGGTCAAAAAGATTTTTATCGAAGAGGGGGACCGGGTCAAAAAAGGCCAAATTCTCTGCGAACAGGACAATACACAGCTCATGCTTGACATAGAAGGGGCCAAGTACGCTCTTTCAGAGGCAAAAATCCTGCGATCTAAGGCCAAGCGTGACTGGGAAAGACAGGAAAAGCTTTTTGATATCGACAGTGTTTCCGGTAAGGCCCATGATGATGCACGCTTCAATTATGATGCCTCTCGAAAAAAGGTGAACCGGCTGAGGGCTGTCCGGAAATCCCTGGAAGACCAGTTGAAGAAAAAAAAGATAAAGGCCCCGGTATCGGGATACGTCGTCAAACGTCACTGCCAGGTCGGTCAGTGGCTGGGAGAGGGGGATCCTGTTATAACGCTTGTGGTCCCAGACCCTATCCGTTTTATGGTGCCGGTGCCGGAACGTTATGTTCCCTCCATTAAAAAAGGCGATCAGGCGGTCGTGACTTTTGATGCGCTGCCGGGAGATACCTTTCAGGGTAAGATTGAGGCTGTCATACCCCAGGCGGACGCGGGCGCTCGGACTTTTCCCGTCCGCATCAATATCTCAAACCCCAAAGGCGCGATCAAGCCCGGAATGTTAGGCCGGGCCACACTGCCTACCGGGAACCCCCATAAAGCCCTTTTGGTGCCTAAAGACGCCCTGGTTTTGAGTGGCAACAGGAAAGTCGTTTATGTGGTCATTGACCAGACCGCCCGCCTGGTACCGGTTGAGACCCGTGCAGCCCATGGTCCTCTCATCGAAATAAAGGGCGATTTAAAGGCGGGTTTAAAAGTGGTTGTTCGCGGAAACGAACGATTGAGGCCCGGTCAACAGGTAAAAATTGTACCCGAATAATCACCACCGAAAACGAGTCATAGCGAGGGAAAGCCATTAACTTAACCCTTCCTAATCGAGCTGATCATGAAGCTTGCTGATAGTTCCATCAAATACCCTGTCACCGTCATTGTGGGCGTCACCTTCCTTGTCCTTTTCGGTGTCCTTTCGCTGTTGAGAATCCCCGTTCAGCTCACGCCGGATGTCACAAGGCCTCAAATCACGGTTACAACAAGATGGCCGGGAGCATCTCCCCAAGAAGTTGAGCGGGAAATCGTCGAAAGACAGGAAGAATATCTAAAGAGTGTCGAGGGTCTTACCCGTCTCACCAGTGAATCCAGAGATGCTATGGGACAGATTACCCTGGAGTTTGCCGTGAGTACGGATATTGATACGGCCCTGCTGAAAGTATCCACCAAGCTCGATCAGGTACCCTCCTACCCAGATGACGCGGATCGCCCTGTTATCGTCTCGGCGAGTGAAAATGCACGCCCCATAGCGTGGATGGTTTTCCGGCCGCTGCATGAGGATGCCCCGCCCATTGAAAATATGAGGAATTTCGTTGAGGACTTCATTCAACCACGGCTTGAACGGATCCCGGGCATCGCCAAGGTCAATGTGTATGGCGGGCGTGAGGAGGAGATGCAGGTGATCTTCGACGAGTTAGCGGTTGCGGCGCGACAGGTCACCATTACCGAAATCGCCCGGGCCCTTTCAGCAGGAAATCAAAACATATCCGCAGGGAGTTTTGATGAAGGTAAACGAAGATATATCGCCCGAACCGTCGCGGAATACTTAAAACCGGAAGACGCCGAAAAGGTGGTAGTCAAATTTCTGGGAGACGCCCCGGTAAACGTCAGGGATGTAGCCCAGATTCGTTATGGCTATAAGAAACGGAATAATGTGGTCCGAAACAGAGGGCTTGAAACCCTGGCTGTCAATGCCATCCGGCAGGCCGGCACCAATGTGTTGCAAGTCATGGCGGGGCTCAAAACGGCCATCGCCGACGTGAACGAAACCATTTTGGCAGACCGGGGACTGTTTCTTCAACAGGTCTATGATGAAACGGAGTATATCAACAGCGCCATCGGCCTCGTTCGGCAAAACCTTTTTATCGGCGGGGCCTTGGCCATTGCCGTTCTCTTAATTTTTCTGCGGAGCTTTGCGCCTACTTTAATTGTCGCCCTTGCCATCCCCATTTCCATCACGGGGACCTTCATGATGATGGTGCTTTTCGGCCGAACCATCAATGTGATCTCTCTGGCCGGGTGCGCTTTTGCGGTTGGCATGGTGGTGGATAATTCCATTGTGGTACTCGAAAACATCTATCGCCACAGCCAGATGGGAGAATCCAAGGGATATGCCGCCTCTTTCGGCACAAATGAAGTCTGGGGGGCTGTTCTTGCAAGCACTTTGACCACTATTGCGGTTTTTCTTCCCGTCATTTTTGTGGAAGAAGAAGCAGGCCAACTGTTTAGGGACATTGCAATCGCTATCAGTTTCGCTGTTCTCCTGAGTATGGTCATCTCCATCACCGTCATCCCATCCCTTGCGAGTCGCATTATCAGGACAAGAAAAAGTGATGGCAATCGGCAATCCCTCCTCACACGCCTGGCCGGACGCTTTACGAACGGCATTGCAGCATTCGTGTATTGGTTGTGCGGACGGGTTATCAGCCGGTTGGTGGTTGTGGTCGTCCTGACCGGTTTGGCCCTCGGTATGGCCTGGTTTCTGGCTCCCAAGACCGAATACCTGCCGGAAGGCAACCGAAATCTGGTCTTTGGGATCATGATTCCGCCTCCAGGCTACAGTATGGACGAATTCATGTCGGTGGGAGAGGATATTGAAGGAGAACTAAAAAAATATTGGGAGGCAAAGTCAGAGGACACTCTTGACGGCCCGGCCCTGGCCAACTTTTTCTATGTGGCGTTTGGACAGAGGGTCTTTATGGGTGCTGTCGCACGAGATCCGCTGCGTGCCAAAGAAGTGGTTCCTATCATGCGGGGTATCCTGCAAAAGGTCCCTGGGATGATCGCCATCGTCACCCAAAGCAGCCTATTCGCGTCAAGCCTGGGGGCGGGCCGTTCCATCGATGTGGATATCAGTGGTCCGGATTTGCAACAGTTGATATCCTTAGGACAACGTATATTCGGTCAAATCATGGGGCTGATTCCCGGTTCGCAGCTGAGACCCATCCCCAGTCTGGATTTCGGAAACCCTGAAATACGGATCATCCCGGACCGGGATAGGGCGGTGAAAGTGGGCCTGACGGCCCAGGAGATCGGCGTCACTGTAGATGCCCTTTTGGATGGCATTAAAGTAGGGGAGGTGCGGCGGTTTGGCAACAAGATCGACCTCACCCTGATGGGTCATGCTGATACCATAAAACGCATAGAAGATTTCGAGAATTTGCAAATTAACACCCCCTATGGCAAGCGGGTCACTTTGGCCTCCGTTGCTGATATCAATCTTGTAGCCGGTCCCTCACAAGTTAATCATATCGAGACCGCGAGATCCGTAACCATCCGAGTGATCCCCCCCAAAGAGATGCCTCTGGAAAGTGCCATGGACATCATCAAAACAGAGGTGATCGCCCCGCTTGAAAAATCGGGTGAACTGAAGCGTCCTTTCGCCATTAACTTGGCTGGGACCGCTGACGATTTGACCCGCACGCGCAAGGCACTCCAGGGAAATTTTATTCTCGCGCTCGTCATCACATTTTTACTGATGGCGGCCCTTTTCGGAAGTTTCCTTTACCCCTTTGTCATCATGTTCAGTGTTCCCCTGGCTGCGGCCGGCGGATTCATGGGCCTTTTCCTGATCAACCGGTTCATCAGTTATCAGCCTTTGGATGTGTTGACTATGCTGGGGTTTGTCATCTTGATCGGTGTGGTGGTCAACAACGCCATTCTTATCGTACACCAAGCCCTCAACTTTATACGTGACAGTGACATGCCGCCTCGTGAAGCCATAAGGGAATCTGTCCGGACCCGAGTCAGACCCATTTTCATGAGTGCCTTCACATCGGTCATGGGGATGCTCCCTCTGGTGCTTTTCCCTGGTGCGGGCTCAGAGCTTTACCGAGGGATCGGGAGTGTTATCACAGGAGGCCTGCTCATCTCCACTATTTTTACTATTTTTCTTGTACCGTCTCTTTTTTCTTTGGTACTAGATGCAAAAATGGCGTTAGGAAAAAGCTCCAGCCGCGACCCTGACACAAAAAGTTTATGAAAAATTATCTGATCGGGTGTTGTCATAAAAAGTGTTTTGTTCGATTTGAGAAATAATCGAGGAGTATCGGATATTGAAGATAGCGATTGCTGGCGCAGGGATTGTTGGAGCATATCTGTATAGGATTCTCAGCAACAAGGGCTACAAGATTGATCTCTATGATATTCGGAACGGAACGACATGCGGACTCACCCCCTGCGCATGGGGGACTTCCCTGGGTTTTAATGAGCTCATAGAGGCGGTGAGGCTTGACCCGGAGGATTATCTGCTGGAACGACCCGGACACGTATTCATAGACGATGTGAAACTTCGTGCGGATTTGATGACCTTTGACAAGCCGAAACTCATAAATGACCTGTTGCATGATGCAGTGATAAGCTACACACCTCTGGAACTCTCGAGTTATGATAGGGTTGTAGACGCCACGGGGGTTTCACGAGTCTTTTTACCTGGCCTTGAAGATGATTTTCTCCTGTCCTGTATGCAGTACCGCATTCAATCCGAAGAGTCTCTCGAGAACAAGATTAAGCTCGGTCACATAGGATATGCGTGGTGTTTCCCTCTTTCAGAAGGGCTATACCACATCGGGTGTGGGGATCTCGGATCGGACCCGCTAGAGATTTTGGAAAAGCTGGGCTGGCTTACACCAGAAGCATCTCATTCCGGCATAAATGTGATTTGCAGCTGTGCCGGGAGAATCCGTCTCACAGCACCACGCTACTCGCAACCCTTTGTCACTGACGGCGAGTGGGGCCAAATTTGGGGGGTAGGGGAGGCCATCGGCTGTGTGGCCCCCTTAGCGGGAGATGGTGTCATCCCAGGCATGAAGAGTGCACAGATCTTGCTGAACACCTGGGATGATCCAAAGGCATATACCGAAGCGATCTTGAAGGAATTCAATTGGATGACCAGAGAGCGGCGGGTCATCGATAAATTGAGAGATACAGACCGTCTCGGGCTGCGTGAAGCATGGGTTCTGAAAAAGAACTCGAGAAGGATGGGATTTCGGATAGGCCTTCACGACGCCGTGATGTTCGTAAAGAAATTGAGGTGATTTTTCTTGACGATTCAATCAGGGGCAGCACTGGTCCATCGATTTTTTCCCGGTACGGGATCTAACTACGATTATATGGTCAACCTGGCAACAGCTGGGTTTGATATTTGGTGGAAGAGAAAAATATTAGAAAAGATCCCCCCCTTTCCGGCACGGATCATTGATCAGGCATCCGGGACGGGTATTCTCGCATTTAAGATCGCTCGGAGGTTTCCCAGTAGTCGGGTTATAGGCATTGAACTGCGGGAAGAATATTTAAACATTGCCAAAGAGAAAAACCGGGCTTTCGGATTGAACAATGTGGAATTCATTTTGGGAAGGGCAGAGGACGTGACTTTGAAGGGACGATTTGACTGTATTACATCTTCATATTTGGGCAAATACGCAGAGCTTGAAGTCTTGATACAAAACGCCAAGAAAATGCTCAGAGAAGGTGGAGTGGTCATCGTACATGATTTTTCCTACCCTGAGAACCGCTTGTATTCAGGACTTTTGTGGCTCCATTTCAAAATGCTACAGGTGATTGGAAGTCGTAAATACCCGACGTGGAAAACCATCTTTTATGAACTTCCCGGTCTGATTCGCCGCACCCGATGGGTCACTGAATTGGTCAATTCGCTGGAAATGAATGAATTCTCTCTTATCGAGGTGGAAACTCACACGATGGGTATCTCAACCATTGTTTCCGCGAAATTGCATAAATAAGGGAAAGGGTTCGGCCCTCCCCAAAAACGGTGAGCAAGATTCAAGGGAATTTAAAAACGAATATCGAATATCGAACAAGGAATATCGAATTATGAAGTAGACTGCTTCGCAGTTGGAGGTTCGCTGCGCTCAAGGTTTGGGGGTCACTTATTTTTGGAAAGCAACAAAGGAAAGAGCAAATAATAAATCAAATTCTTGTTTTGGTAAAAAACTGAAATAGGGATGATCTGGAATGCAAAATCGATTTCTCAATTCTCAAACGCAAATGTTATCAGGTCCTTCGAAATTCAATATTCCTTGTTCGATATTCTGCGGTTCTATTTAATAAATCATTGACCTTTTAACGCCCTATATCTGCGGCATCCTCGACTTTAGTAACGTTTGAGGTAACGCAAAGAAAGACAAGGTCTCAGGACGGTCCAATTTTCATCCTCGAAGGCGCCAGATCAGGAGACCAATTCCTAGGAAAATGACCCCAAGACTGATGCTTTTCAGGATCACCTCATATCTCTCCCTCAAATGCTTCTCATGCTCGTCGAGGTCAATAGAACGGCTTTTCAAAGCTTTGTAAGGGCGGGATGCCTTGATCTCAATCAGACTGAAAAGGGCCATGGACAGACCAAGGCCCAAGGCCTCCGGGCTAACCCTGTTGGTCTGGACCATATAACCCGCCAGGAGGGGTAAAAACCCCCAAGAAAAAGCAAACCAACCATCCTTGTGGAATTTTCCACCAAACCACTCCAGATTGTACGCAAAGACAAAGAAACCTTCCAGAAGGGCAATGACCCAGAGCCAGGGCACATAACGTACCATGTAGTAAATGGCGATGAGATAGGCCAACATGAGGGAAACA
>JAQYVK010000288.1 GCA_030145585.1 Desulfatiglandales bacterium
GGAACAATGACCCTCGGAGACCCGAGCTTCTTGGCCAGACCGTAGGCATGCACGGGCCCTGCCCCGCCAAATGCTGAAACTGTGACCAGTTTTGGGTTGCCTCCCTTTTCGGCAATGTGGGTCTTTGCGGCCGCTGCCATGGTTTCATTGATCAGATTATGGATGCCCCATGTGGCCTGGACAAAAGTGACGCCCAGGGTGCCGGCGATCTTATCTTCCACGCCCTTCCTTGCCGCTTCCTTGTCAAGTGTCATTTCCCCGCCCAGGAAATAATTCTCATCCAAATATCCCAAGAGCAGGTCCGCATCTGTGACACAAGGCCCTGTCCCCCCCCTGCCATAACAAATGGGTCCCGGCTCGGCACCGGAGCTCTCTGGACCCACTTGAAGCGTGCCCATTTTACTCACTTTTGCAATGCTGCCCCCTCCTGCTCCGATTTCCATCAGATCGACAACGGGCACCTGAATGGTGAGACCGCTTCCCTTCATGAATCTCTGAATCCGGCCAACCTCAAAGGTGGGAACGATGTCCACCTCACCCTTCTGGATGAGACAGGACTTTGCAGTGGTCCCCCCCATGTCAAAACAAAACATTTCCGGGATATTAAAAAGCTTCCCGTAGTACTGTCCGGAGATAACGGCGGCGGTAGGTCCCGACTCTATGATCCTGACAGGAAACTGCTCTGCGGTCTCAACGGTCGTGATGCCTCCGCTGGAAAGCATGATAAAAAGATTGCCTTTAAAACCGATGGAGGAGAGCCTCTCGTCCAGCCTTGATAAATATTTTCCGGTCAAAGGCTTTACGTAGGCATTTGTTGCTGTGGTGCTCGTGCGTTCGTATTCCCTCATCTGGGGAAGGACATCATATGAAATCGACACTGAAACATCTGGATCCAGACTTCGGATAACGTCCTTTATCATCTGTTCATGTGCCGGATTCTCAAATGAGTTCAACAGGCACACCGCAATGGATTCCACTCCCTTTCCAAGGAGTTTTTTAACGATTTTTTCAGCATCCTCCTCTTTCAAGGGTTTTAACACCGTTCCGTCGCTTCTGATTCTTTCATCCACCTCGAGGCGAAGGTGTCTCGGAATAAGCGGTTGGGGAAATTCAGCAAAGATGTTATAAGGGGCATAACGTATTTCTCTTCCGAGTTCCAGGACATCCCTAAAACCTTTTGTTGTAATGAGGCCTGTGACAGCACCCTTTCTTTCGATGATGGAATTGATCACCAGGGTCGTCCCATGGATAAGCTCATCCAGTTTTTCAACAAACCCCTTATTTTCCACATCTAACTCCCTAATCCCACGTTCAACAGCATCCGAGGGATCGCCGGGGGTTGTGAGGCATTTGTTGACAATTATTTCACCGGACTTATCATTCAGCAAGACAAAATCGGTAAAAGTACCCCCTATGTCACAGCCCAGTCTGTAATACCGATCCGTTTCAGACATACATGTCTCCATCCATGATTTTCAAACAGGAACTCAAGAAAACTTTAAACTCTTTCCCACCCTTTGAAGAGCTTTGACCCAATTCGTCATCCCGTCCAAGCCCCGTGGAACGGGGCGCGAGCTAAGGACGTCGTCATTCCGGCCAATCCTCCAAAGGAGGATAAAAGTCGGAATCCAGAATTCCTCGAGATGTTGCCATTTCCCTGGATTCCGGATCTCGCTATGCTGCGCGCCGCTCGTCCGGAATGACGGCTTCTATGTCTTCTTCTTACTTTCTATGGCGGCCAAAATTTTATCGGGTGTCATGGGGAAGTCATTAATCGTCACGCCGATGGCATTGGCAATAGCCGTGGCATAGGCCTGGGCCGCACTCATGGCAATGGACATGCCCGCCTCTTTGGCCCCGTAGGGGCCCGCAGGGTCCATGGATTCAACAATGATATTATTGATTTTGGGCATATCTGCTGCGAGTGGGACCTTGTAGTCCAGTTGGGAAGGATTGAGACACCGCCCCTTGTCCCACAAATGATATTCGGTCAGCATGCCGCCCTGCCCTCCCATGGCCACACTTCCTTCAAACTGTCCTTCAACGACCATAGGGTTCAGGGCAAAGCCCACATCCTGTGCTGCCGTAAC
This sequence comes from Desulfatiglandales bacterium, assembly GCA_030145585.1. Classification (GTDB taxonomy): domain Bacteria; phylum Desulfobacterota; class DSM-4660; order Desulfatiglandales; family HGW-15; genus JAQYVK01. The sequence continues at coordinate 2,091 of JAQYVK010000288.1, forward strand.
CTCATGGACCTTGACAATACCGGTCTCCGGATCCACTTCGACTTCTGCAATGGTGGCTCCGAATGAGAAGGTTTCAGAAAGCTGTCCCTCCGGGTTATGGACCCATTCCCGCATCTGGTCCACCGTCGGGGAAAAGTGCCCTTCTCCTGAAACCGGTTGCCCTTTAATCAAACCTGTGCGCACCACCTTTTTGAGAGGAAGAAATCGATCAGGGCTTCCCTTGACGAAGATCGTCTTGTCCTTGAGCACCAGATCTTCCGGGTTGGCCTCCAACGAATCAGCCGCAATGTCAAAGAGTTGATTGCGGGCATCCACAGCGGCTAAGCGCGCGGCATTCCCCCCCGCAAAGGTTGTTACCATCGAATAGGTGCCGGGATCATTCGGTGTAATCTCCGTATCCGCTGTAATGAGGGTCACATCGTCCATCTCCAGCCCAAGCTCTTCGGCGACCACCTGTACGAGCATGTTATCATTTCCCTGACCATTGTCCGCAACACCTGAAATCAATGTAACCCCCGCATCCTCATTGAACTTGACAAGGGCTTGTGACCCCCCCCTGATCCCGAGGGGAAAGCCGGTCTGGACTGAATTGATCCCAATACCGATCCCCCGCCAGGGAGGGAGTTTCCCGAATTTCTCGTCCCATCCCGACTTTTCCGCCACCTGTTTGATGCAATCGGTCAACCCGCAAGAGGGTACATAACTCTTTGTCGGCGTAGTGTCCCCTTTTTGCCTGGCATTGACCAGTCTCATTGTCACCGGATCTATACCCAATTCCTCACCCAGCATGTTAAGCTGAAGATCTACCCCACAGGCGAAAGAGCGCCCATGCATCCGGATCATTCCCCTAATGGGTTTATTGGTAAAGACTCTATAGCCGTTGTAGCGGACATTTTCCATCCGATATGCCTGCTCCATACAGAGGAAGGGAACAGAGGTCGCAATGGGCCCGGTAGAGGAATAAGCGCCCCCATCCATGGTGCAGGTAATGTCTCTTGCCATGACCCGACCCTGACGGTCCACACCTGTTTTCATGGTCGTGACCAATGCATGGCCCATGCGAACATTGACCGAGTTCTCTTCTCGGGTGTAGACAATCTTGACCGGTCTCCGTGCTTTCTTTGTCAACAGGGCACAAATAAAATCGACCGGAGATATTTCAGAGCGTCCCCCAAAGGCCCCACCAATGGCAATTTTTCTAACACTCACCTTATGGAGAGGCATCCGAAGGAGGTTGGATAGAGGCTTTGCCTTCATGTGGGGTCCGGCATTGGGCATCCACATCTCAAGATTCCCCGCATCATCATAGCGCCCCACCACCGCATATGGTTCTCCCTGGAAATAGCTGTCTTCAGCGGCAGTAAAGGTATCTTCCCTGATCAGATATGCGTCGTTAAATCCTTTTTCGATGTCTCCCACGTCGATATCAATATGTATATTGATATTGTTTGCGTAGTCCTCATGGATGAGAGGACCTTCCGATGCCATGGACTCAAGGGGGTCAAAAACGGCGGGCAGTTCCTCCAGATCGACGTCAATCAAATCAAGCGCTTCCAAAGCCGTTTCTTCATCCACGGCCGCAACGCCGGCGATCTCCTCCCCAAAATAGCGCACCTTATCCCTGGGCAAGAGTTCCATGTCCTGGGTATAACGGAAGACCCCCCACTTTAGACCAGCAGTGTCCTTTCCCGTCACGACCGCCTTCACGCCTTTGAGTTTTTCCGCCTTCGAGGTATCAATGTGACGAATAAGCGCGTGTGGGAGAGGACTGCGTTTTACTTTTCCCACGAGCATCCTTGGTAATTTGAGATCCGAGGTGAAGGTTTCCTCTCCTGTCACTTTAGACAGCGAGTCGACCCTCGGGATTCTTTTACCTATTTTGGTGTACTCTTGTTCCATCTTTTATACCTATTGGACTAATTAGTTAACAACCACCCCTAAAAGGGTCTTTTTATCTCTCACAGAGCTCGCAGGGTTCCCAGAGTCTATTTGATCTGAATTCATGAGAGTCGTTAGACCTTGAGGCTCCCGAAAGGGGGAATTCAGATCAATTTGCATCCCGCTTGCTCGGGGATTTAAAAACCATGTTAGCCATTCAATTGGATCTGGATGTGACCTTATGTCACGCAAGGGACTGATGGTTGGTCTGATTCGTCCTCCTTGCCTTGCCATAGCCGGCCCACCGCAAGTGGGCAAGCGACGGCTGGTCAACGAATCAGACCAAAAAAATATTCTCTCTGTGACCTCTGTGTGCTCAAGCGACCAACGGGAGCGGGTGAGAGAAAAATAAAATCCTCTATCCCTTCCGAATTCTGGTGACTGTAAGAAATTGAGCCTCTACAGTCACCCTTTCCGCCTTCCTACTTCCACAATGGCTTCAACAATCTTTGCATACCCTGTGCATCGACAGATGTTGCCGCTTATGGCTTCTCTAATATCCTGCTCAGTGGGATGTTGGTGCCTGTTCAAAAAGGCCTTTGCACTCATAAGCATACCGGGAGTACAGAACCCACACTGTACGGCCCCGTGATCGATAAAGGACTGCTGAAGGCTGTCAAGAGACCCATCTTCCGTTGCCAGACCTTCAATAGTCAAAATTTCAGTCTCCTGCACCTCGGTCGCCAGGGTGAGACAACTCCTAATGGGCAAACCTTTCCACAGGACAGTGCAACTCCCACAGACCCCTTCTCCACAACCCTCCTTTGTTCCTATTAACTCCAAATCTTCCCGTAAGACCTCCAGCAGGGTTCGGTTGGGAGAGACATAGAGTTCAAAAGACTCTCCGTTGACATGTAGTTCTATGGGGATCTTTTTCTTCATCATCTCATCCTCTCCAGGGCCTCTTTGACTGCCTGTTTTGCCATGACGCCCGACATCTTCCGGCGGTACTCCAACGTGGACCCCAGATTATCTACCATAAAAGCGGACGTGTGTTTGGTGACCCTCTCTGCCGCCTTATCGATGGCACCACTGTCATTGACATCTTTTCCTTTTAGAATCTCAGAGGCCTCTTTAAGGAACAACGGCGAGGCGCCGGCACCCCCGATAACAATTCTGGCTTCTGCGATCTTCCCATCTTTTTCCTCCAATTGTACGGCCGCAGAGACGAGTGCAAAATCTATGGAGGAACGATACCTAAGCTTTTTAAAACTGCTCTCATGTTTTTCCTTTGAGATCGAGAGTTGAATCTCTGCAACCAATTCGTCCTGATCCAGGGCGAATGGGGCTTCTCCCTTTCCCGTGAAGAATTCCTCGATGGTAATTGTTCTCTTTCCCTTCGTCGAGACCAAAACTATCTCTGCGCCCAGGGCCATCAAAGCACAGGCCCCATCGGATTGGTTGGCAGACCTGCAACGATCGCTGTTCTCTTCGGCATAACACGTCTCGCCATGATCTTTATGACATCTCGTTCTTCCGGAACGCCACAT
>JAQYVK010000289.1 GCA_030145585.1 Desulfatiglandales bacterium
ATAACATCAATGCAGGAGAAGAATGCCTCGACGCATTCCGGATCAAAGTGCTTCCCGGATGATTGCTGTAATTCACTGAGCACCATGTCCTCCTCCCAGGGTTCCTTATATGATCTGCGGGAGCGTAAAGCGTCATAGACATCAGCCACGGCGACGATTCTGCCGAAGAGAGGGATCTCTTCTCCTTTTTTGGGTCGGGGTGTGTTGTTTGAGGCCCCATTGTCCGTCAGGGGCATTTGGGAAGCAATGTCGATATGGCCCGGATAGCCGGTCCCATCCCATTTCTCGTGGTGGTTGAGGGCCACTTCCGCAGCCACTTCTTCAAAATCCGATTTATAATCCATGAAAAGACGCGCACCCAGGTACGTATGGCTCTTCATGATCTCAAACTCATCTAGGGTGAGCTGAGAAGGTTTTTTCAGAATCAAATCACTGATGGCAACCTTACCCACGTCATGGAGGATTGCCGCCATTCTCAAAAGATCCTTCTGCTTTTCAATCTGCCCTATTTGAAGTCTTTTTCTCCGCGCCCACTCTTCAAATATCTCCACGGAATAGGCGGCGACCCGATTTACGTGGGCCTCTGTTTCCGAGGGGTCCCTTAACTCTGCCATGCTGATCATCCTGAGGATGATATTTCTTGTCATCTGTGCTCGATCCACGGCCAGAGCCGCACTGATGGCAAAATGCATGATAAGGGCTTCGTCGGAGGCCGAAAATGGGATCGTATTGCCCTCATCATCCAGGGCGTTTATGATCTGCATCACCCCGAGCACATCCCCATGCTGGTTGCGCATGGGCACCGTGAGCATGGAACAGGTCCTGTAATTGGATAGGATGTCATAATCGGAGTCGAACGTATAAGGCACAAGATCACTTATCTCATAAACATCAGAGATAGTGACGATCTTGCGATTTTTTGCCACATATCCGGCTATGGAGTCATTGTTCACCGGCATGGTGAAGGTGTTATAGATGAGCTTTTTGCCAGGTTTCAGTCTTTTCTGAAGGGTGTTGTTCTGGGAATAACTGAATTTCAGTTGATCCCCTTCTTTGAGGTAGATGGATCCCGCATCGGCGTTAAAAACTCTCCTTGCACCGGTCAGGATCCGCTCTAATAGGAGGTCAATATCCTTTACTTCGTTGATGTCCAAGCTGAGCTGGGTGATCAGATCTATTTTCTCTTTTTCGTTTAGCATGAAAAGGGTTTCAATGTTTGTCTGGTCCGATCTGCAGCGCTCCTTTTAAGGGCGGCCCTAAATCCAAGGGGCAACAGGGGCGAAAGAATCTACCATAAATGAGGCCAGAACCGTGATTTTTTCCTTATCTTTTGTTGATTTTCTCTATTATAGCAGATTTATCTATAATTTTAAAGGGGTAGATGAATCCGTCCTCGACGCTGCAACCGGGTAAAGCCCCTAAGTTTTTTACGCCGCACTTGTGGATATTCGCCTTGACGTTACATGAGAACCTTTGATAGAAATTCACTATGAATTTGCTTGATATTATTATTCTCTCGATAATGGGATTCCTTATCTTAAAGGGCCTGCTGCGAGGGTTTCTAAGGGAAACTGCCTCCTTAGCAGGGGTCATCGCAGGCATTTTCCTGGCTAATTTTTTCCAACCCCAGATGACCAAGTATTTAGAACCCTATCTCCCATCCATGGATATCCTACCACTGGTCAGCTTTGGGGGTATTTTCCTCATCGTTATTGTCATTAGTAATATCTTGGGTTGGGTGCTCAAGTTTATGTTTTGGAAGGTTCTGAAAGGTTGGAGCGGCCGGATTGTTGGTGCCGGCCTGGCCGCGGTAAAAGGCCTGATTTTGATTTATTTGGTCATCATTATGCTTTTCTTTTTTCTGCCGGCAAAAACGCCCCTCATCGCAACATCCAAGCTAGCTCCATCGATCATCACTTCTTATCAAGCGATGGTAGGCCTCATTTCCCCAGATTTTTATGAAAAGTGGAAAAGGAAGATTATGGGGAAGAAAAAAGAAATGGATGAGGTCTTGTCGGACAAATTCAAGGATATCGTCGATAAAAAATGAATAAAGATCAATTAGCAAAGGCCTTAAGTGCCTTGTCGGATCTTGTGTCAAGACTCCGCGGGCCTGAAGGTTGCCCATGGGACAGGGAGCAAACGGATTCTTCCATTAAGATGTATCTTTTGGAGGAGGCCTATGAGGTCCTTGATGCCATTGAAAATGGGTCTCCCGAGGGTGTCTGTGAAGAACTGGGTGACTTACTCTTCCAAATTATCTTTTTAGCGAGCCTGGCTGAAGTGAGGGGTGAATTTGATTTGACGGAAGTCATGGAAAAAATTGCAAGCAAGATGATTAGGCGTCACCCCCATGTCTTTGGAGATGCGCAGGTAAAGAATCCGGCAGAGGTGTCAAAGAATTGGGAGGAGATAAAAAAAACGGAAAAAGGGGCTTCTGATGCCGTCACGCCATTGCTGGAAAGGGTCCCAATCGATCTGCCTGCCTTAATGAGGGCTCACAGATTGAGTGCGAGGGCTCTACAGTCAAACATTGTTCAGAAGAATGAGGCCAATCCATGGGAACAGGCTCAGGCGGAATTCGACGATCTCCAAGGGGCCATTGCTGAGGAAGATAAAGAGCGGATCAGGATATTAGTGGGTGATCTATTGTTCAGTTTGGCCAATTTGGCGAGGCACTTTGGGTTTAACGCTGAAGATGCACTGAGAGGCGCCAACAATAAATTTATAGAGAGCCATACCCCTTGAGGTTATAAGTCTCCACCATCTCCCCCTTTCCAAAATCATTTTACATCGGCATAATGGAAAGGTTGATCTCATCCGTGAAAACGGAAATATGTTGGTTATGAAAATAGAATTACCAATTGGTTTGACAGAGGAAAGGCACCTATAATCTAAGCCGCCTCTATTTCCACCGATTGGGGCTTTGAGACCAGTGGGCCAAGTTTGGGATCCGTCCCGGTTCCAATGCAGGAAATGTAGGCCTTGCAATCCTCTTTATCAGGGCATTTATGTTGACATACGAGGACATTAATGCGTGGGTTGTTTCTTTTTTTCAGGCATACGATGTAATCTGACATGCGCGCTCCTTCCAGCGGGTAGATGTAATATGTAATTATATCTAATTGATGATCTTTTATAATTTATAGATAATAATTTGTCAACAAATAAAGTGTCAAAAAATGATTATTTTGTAAGATTAATAAATGGTTATAATAAAAAGTTGAAAAGTTACATTGCTAATAGCTGTAAGTGGTCTGGGATACTGGGATATTTTGGTGCTGGTATGTTGGGACTCATTTTTTGCCGAGTGTTTCAACATTCCTTTTTTCGAACAACAAGTTCCTCCAGATCGGCTCACAGCATTCGCAAGAACGATCAGTGTCCATTTTTACGGCCCTTTCTGGATGAAAGGGGTGGGTAACGAGGATGATAAGATTTATCTTATTGAACGCTTTTATTGCCGTCTTTACGATTGTCATGAGTATTTATGGCATAGTCCTTTCTTTTTTCGACCGAAGTGGTGGTCGGTTGGTGCATTTCTATTGCGCTTCTCCCTGGGCCAAGGCGATCCTTTGGGTATGCAGTGTCAGGGTCCAAATAAAAGGCTTAGATCATGTAAGGGAAGGCGTTCAAGGCATCTATATGGTCAACCATCAGAGCATTTTCGACATATTTACCCTTCTTGCCTGTCTGCCGGTTGACTTCAAATTTTTGTTGAAGCAGGAGTTGATGAAGGTGCCTTTTTTTGGAGCCGCCATGAAGAGAGCGGGGTATATAAGCATCGACAGGAAAAACCCCAGAAAGGCCGTAAAAAGCATGAATGAGGCGGCTGAGAAAATTAAAAATGGGGCTTCCGTACTTATTTTCCCTGAAGGGACACGGGGTCAGGATGGCCGGCTTCAAACGTTTAAGTCAGGAGGATTCCACCTGGCCCTAAAGTCCGGCTCTGATATCGTCCCTGTGGCCATCGTTGACAGTCACCTGATTGTTCCAAAGGGAAGTTTCAGGATAAAAAAGGGCACTATTTTAATGAACATCGGCCCGTCTATTCCGACACGCGATTGTTCCAGAAAAGATATGAATCAATTGATGGACCGGGTCAGAGATGCGATGTTAAACGAGATGAAGGAGAGCCGATTATCATGAGTCCGAAATGTTATTCTGATTGTAGGCAAGGGATTTCTGGGTGGTCAAAATGTTTTATCGGGGTTTTTCTGCTTTTTTGTTTGAGCCTGGGGGTGTCTGAAAAAAGTCTTGGATATGTCTTGCAGGCAGAGCAGATTGTCCCGTTTATGGCAGCGAATGCCTCGAAATTCAAGACATTGGTCATCACCCAGTTTACTCAGCAGGAGAAAGGGGATTCTACGAAGGGTCTATCTTCCGAGATATTTAGAGAGAAAATCTGGATGCAGGCCCCAGGGCGTTTTCATTCCAGAGTGCTCAATGAAGACCGGGTGAGGCCGGAGGTTCCGGATGTGACTTTTCGCCGGCTCCTTTTAGCCAATAGCTCAGAGAGTTCTATGCAACTTTTGATGGAGATGGGAATCAATCTTGAGGCAGTCGCATTCACCCGAATCGACGGCAATATTGCCTACAGGATTGGGGATGCGGCGCCGGACAGCCCCAAGATCCTTATAGAGAAAGAGAGATTCCTCCCTCTACAGCTGAAATACTGGTCAATAGGAGATCGTGCCGGGGCATTGGTTGAAGTGACGTTTAAAGACTACAGAGAAGTGGATAAGGGATGGTACCCCTTTGAAATCACCCACACATCCGAAAGGTGGCCTAATGAGGCATACACGATCCTTACCATACTGCCCAATACGCCTTTCGACCCATCCGTTTTTTCCTCACCCATGTCAGGACCTACCTCGGATCAGTCCCCTGTAGGAGAAAAGGGTCTATCCAATGAAGAACGACTCAAGCGGATTATCCAAAAATTTGAGGACAGGTATCAGTAAATGCCTCGGAATTTCTAAAACTTATTGGGAATAAGGGAATTTTTTCAGGGTCTGAGTTTTAGCCTCGTACATGGAATAATGGAATGATGGAATAATGGAAAGGTGATTTTAATAGGAAGTTTTCTATTTATGAGCTTTTGTAACTTTCAAATAAAGGAAATGTTGTCTATAGATCACTACCTCATTTCCCTCCCTGCGCCGTAAGCTCTATAAACCGGGGGCCTAAACCCATTGTTCCATAATTCCTGTATTCCAACATTCCAATTGTGAGCGAAGCGAACTAAGTTCGACTTCATCATATGCCGAGGTTTGCCCATTGAAGGAGAAGGATAAATCCTGTCTCAAGGTCGCTGTACCCCTTTCCCTGAGGGAGACATACACGTATAGCGTCCCGGAGCATCTCGCCAACAAGATAGAGGTTGGTTTGAGGGTGCATGTGCCATTCGGGAATCAGAAGTTGACCGGCTATATTCTTGAAAAGGGATCCAGTGACCATGAAGGCGATCTCAAGGAGATCCTTGAGATCCTAGATGAAAAACCCCTCTTTCATGAAGGTCTCGTACCTTTTTTCCAGTGGGTGGCCGATTATTATCTCTATCCCATTGGCCGTCTGATCCAGGCCGCATTGCCTGGCGGGATCAACGTGAGCCATTTCAAAACAGGACGTCTCACAGACAAGGGGCTCAAGGCATCGGAGTTACTGCCCCCTGATTCTGAAGAAAAAAGACTCCTGACCTGGATAAGAGAGAACCCGGGGAAAAGACTCCCTTCTCCCCTTAACCAAGCCTATGCTTTCCAGAAAAAAGGATGGATCAATGTCGAGAGCAAGACAAATAAGAGGAAGGTGGGTCCGTTAAAAAGAAAATTTGTAAGCGTAAAAGAGGGCGTAGATCAGGATACCATTCTTGAGAAAGAGGCAGGATCGTCAGGCATAAAAAATGAGCTCGAATTTCTGAAGACGGTGTTCGACGCCGGCGGTATTCCATTAAAGGCGCTCTCGTCAGCATTCAGCAACAGCCCATACCTGGTCAAAAAATGGATAAAGAAAGGGGTCCTGGAGAGCAAGGATGTCGTCGTTTTCAGGAACCCTTCAGGGAAGATCATGTTTCCACCCAAACCTCCACCCGAACTCTCCCAACAGCAAAAAAAAGTTTTATCAGATATCCAACCCCGTCTTGAAAAGGGGGGCTTTTCCACATGCCTGCTGCACGGGGTAACCGGCAGCGGGAAAACAGAGGTCTACCAAAGGGCCATCGAACATGTGAATCGACTCGGACGTCAGGCCATTCTCATGGTGCCCGAAATCGCCCTTGTCGTTTATATGGAGGGAATGTTCCGATCTCGTCTGGGAAATCGAATGGCCGTGTTCCACAGCGGTCTCGGGCAGGGTGAAAGGTATGATCAGTGGATACGGATGGCCAAGGGAGAGGTTGACCTGGTTATAGGGGCCCGCTCGGCCCTCTTCTCCCCCCTTCCAAGACTTGGCTTGATTATCGTCGATGAAGAGCATGATATCTCCTATAAACAGGAGGAAGGACCTCGCTATCAGGCGCGAGACGCTGCGGTGGTTAGGGGTAAAATGGAGAAGGTCCTGGTCATCCTCGGCTCGGGTACGCCGTCGATTCAGTCATTCCAAAACGCCTCGACGGGTAGGTATCAGCTACTCTCCATGCCGGATCGGATTGAAAGCCGTCCCTTACCGGATATGCAGGTCGTGGATATGAAAGGAGTCCTTGAGAAGAACAAAAAAAATGGGGTTATCAGCCCGAATTTAAAAGAAGCCCTGGATAGGAATTATGCGGAGGGAAAACAGGCCATCCTGTTCTTGAATCGGCGGGGTTTCAATCGGGTGTATCTATGCCGCTTCTGCGGCGAAGCGGTCCGTTGCGTCAATTGTGACATGTCCTTGATCCACCACCTCAAAAAAGACCACTTGGCATGTCACTATTGTGGATTTCATATCCCCCGTAAGAATACTTGCCCATCATGCGGCCGGCAGGGTATGAGGGCTTACGGCTTTGGCACGGAAAGGCTGGAACAGGAATTGAAAGAGATCTATCCCGAGAGGGGTGTGGCCAGAATGGACAGGGACAGCACCCGTCGCAAAGGGCATGCCTTCAAGATACTCAAAAAGTTCGGCAGGAATGAGATCGACATCCTGGTGGGAACCCAGATGATTACGAAAGGTTATGACTTCCCCAATGTCACTCTTGTGGGCGTCATAGCCGCGGATCTTTCACTCGGATTCCCTGATTTCCGGGCAGGGGAGAGAACATTTCAAATCCTCTCCCAGGTGGCGGGTAGGGCAGGGCGCGGGGATAAGAGAGGGACAGTCATCGTGCAGACCTTTAACCCGGAGCACTATGCCATTACTGCCGCCGAAAACCATGATTTCCGAACTTTCTTTGAGAAGGAAAAAGCATTAAGGGAGCAGCTGGGATATCCTCCTTTTTCCTATCTGGCATGCCTCAAGCTTCAGGGAAATAATGCTAAAGCGGCGGCCACCATGGCAGAGCGCATGGGACGAGAGATCTCGGAAATCCTCAAGAAATGGCCCAAAAGGGGAAAAGACATTCAGATCCTGGGACCGGCGGAGGCCCCCCTATCCAAGTTAAAGGGAAAATATCGCTGGCAGATCCTTATTAAATGTGGAAAGGCGGTGCTTCTACATTATCTCCTAGAAGAAGTGCAAGGTCTTTCAAGGAAGATATTGCGATCCAGCGGGGTCAACATGATCGTGGATGTGGATCCCTATCAAATG
>JAQYVK010000290.1 GCA_030145585.1 Desulfatiglandales bacterium
CATTCTATGGCCTCTTCCTTGAAGTAATCCCCGAAGGAAAAATTCCCAAGCATTTCAAAGAAGGTATGGTGCCGAGGCGTGTAGCCCACATTTTCAAGATCATTGTGTTTTCCCCCTGCACGTACGCACTTCTGGGAATCAACCGCTCTGGTGTAGCCTCTTTTCTCTTCTCCAAGAAAGAGCCTCTTGAAAGGAGCCATCCCCGAATTAATAAAAAGCAGGGAAGGATCATCCTGCGGGACCAGTGAAGAACTTTCGACAATCTCGTGTCCATGTGACTTGAAGTAGTCAAGAAACTTTTGTCGTATTTCTCTATAATTCATTGTGATATCCATATAGTTTACTTGCCTGCCTTTTTCTCCTTCTTAGTGTCAACCTCTTCCTTTATCTTTCCAAGTCCCGACTTTTCTATGACAAGTTGCCTGATCTTGTCCCTGATATCTGTGTTTTCCGCCAAAAAGCGTCTAACATTTTGTCTGCCCTGACCAATCCTTTCTTCGCCAAAGGAGAACCAGGCCCCGTTTTTCTCCACAACCCCCAGAGAAACACCCAGGTCAAGGATATCACCCTCCTTGGAGATTCCGTGCCCATAAATGAGGTCAAACTCCGCTTCCTTGAACGGGGGCGCAATTTTATTTTTTACTACTTTTACCCGAGTCCTGTTTCCTATTATCTGGTCTCCCTCCTTAATGGCGCCGATGCGCCGGATATCCAGGCGTTGCGTCGCATAGAACTTCAAGGCATTGCCGCCAGTTGTGGTTTCCGGGTTACCGAACATGACACCAATTTTCATACGTATCTGGTTAATGAATATGACACATGTTTTTGATTTACTGATGGCTCCCGTAAGCTTCCTTAGGGCCTGGGACATGAGCCTGGCCTGCAACCCCATATGGCTGTCACCCATATCCCCCTCGATCTCGGCCCTGGGCACAAGGGCGGCTACAGAATCAACGATCAGGACATCGACGCCACCGCTTCTCACAAGGATCTCCGCAATATCAAGCGCCTGTTCGCCGGTATCAGGCTGGGATACCAACAGGCTATCCACATCCACCCCGAGCTTCCTGGCGTAACCCACGTCAAGGGCATGCTCAGCATCCACAAAGGCCACCATCCCGCCCTTTACTTGGGCCTCGGCAGCAATATGAAGGGCTAAAGTGGTCTTTCCTGAGGACTCGGGTCCGAAAACCTCCAAAACCCTTCCCCGTGGGACACCACCAATGCCAAGTGCTATATCCAACGCGAGTGACCCTGTAGAAATAGCAGGTATGTCGATGACCCTTTCCTCCCCCATTTTCATGATGGAACCCCTACCAAATTGTTTCTCTATCTGAGAAATGGCCTGTTCCACCGCTCTTTCTCTATCCATAGGTTTTCCCTCCCTAAGCAAGTGCGCTAAAATGACTAAAGTGAACTAAAATTAATGAGTCGCTTCGCTCCATCCGTTTAAAATTCCCAAACGCTTCAATCCCTACATTTCCCCAATCAGCGGCCATGCCTTCAATTCAGAATATACAGCGCCGCCTGGCTTCAAGTCACTTTTAAATAAAACCAGTTCCTTAAGGGCACACACCGGGCTGGTCAGACCCTGATACTTTAACATAAGGTCATCAAGATGGGTCCCGGGCTTCGCACCCTTTCGAAATCTTCCGATGGTCAGGTGAGGTCTAAATGGCCGCTTCTCCTGTTTGATCCCAAAGGCCTTCAGGTTCTTTTGCAATGTATCTCTAAAACAGGACATCCTGTCAAGATCACCCCCCATGCCGGTCCACAAAACCCTCGGATTTCGTCTGCCGGAAAACACTCCGACACCCTTGAGTGAAATAGCAAAAGAGCCATATAGCTGGCAAACCTTTTCTGCTGCCTTACCAATCGGCTCAACATGCCCCACAGGCACATTACCCATAAAAACCATAGTAATGTGTATGTTACCCGCCTTGACCCACCGCATATCCAGGGAACTTTTTCTCATATCCTGTGAAATATGAGAAAGAATTTCTTTGATCTCAGGAGGCAGCTCAAATGCCAGGAAGGAACGGATTTCCATTTATATACCTTCTCACCCAGTCCAGGGCCATCATTGAGGAGTTCAATTTGACCTGTGCCCTGTTACCCCAGAAGCGGTATTCCTTTGAAAAAACTTTATCCTGCGCTGCCAACCCAACATGGACTGTTCCCACTGGTTTTTGTCTGGTGCCCCCATCAGGCCCGGCAATGCCCGTAACCGCAAGGCCCAAATCGGTTTTGATCCGGTCCTTCACACCGCGGGCCATTTCCTCTACCGTCCTTTCACTGACCGCCCCATGTGTCTCAAGTGTCCTGGGGTCTACGCGGAGAAGATCGATCTTGGATTGATTGCTGTATACGACTACCCCGCCATGGAAGTAGGAGGAACTGCCCGGAACACTCGTCAGCCTGTGCCCGATCAGTCCTCCGGTACACGATTCGGCCACCGAGAGGGACAGGTTTTTCTCCAGGAGCAAATGCCCAACCACCTCTTCCATATTTTGATCGCCAGCGGCAAAGATATAGGATCCCACAAGGCGCCTTACTTCCCTTTCAACTCTATCCAGTTCTTTTGTAACTGTTGGTTCGTCCTGCCCCCGCAGGCTGATAGTAATGTGGTTCTCGGGAAAACGGGGGTAAAATCCAAAAACAATATTTCCAGTTTTCCCCTGTATCTTCTTGAAAATCTCGGCGATGCCGGGCTCATTAAGCCCGTACAACTTTAAAATCCGTTGCCTCATTATGGGAAGAGTCTTGTAGCGACTCAATATCTCAGGGAGCACAATCTTGTCCATGAGATACCGCATTTGATCCGGCACCCCAGGCAGAAAATAAAGACATACCTCCTCTTCTATAAGGGAAAAGCCGCAGGCAGTGCCTTCAGGATTTAGCATCCTCGAACCTTCGGGCATCCACGCCATCTTCTCGAGAGAGGACGTAATCTTTATTTTCCTTACCCTGGCGTGATCCTTTATTTGTTCTAACATCTGTTGATCAAGGCAAAGTGGCCTGTTCAAAGCCTGGGCCACGATCTCGTTGGTTATGTCATCATCGGTGGAGCCGAGACCGCCGGTTACAATTACAAAACGGGATGCCTCCACAGCCCTTTTGAGGGCATCGGAGACCATCTTGTGATCATCCCCTACAGATGTAATCCGGGTTACCCTCAGCCCCGAAGCTGTTAGTCTCCCTGCAGCATACCATGAATTCAGGTCAAGTGTCCTGCCGGAAGAAAGTTCATTTCCTATGGTGATAATCTCGCCGTACATCGTCTCTATCAGTCTATATTGATCAAGATCTTAATGAATGCCTTCCTATTATTTAATAAAAAACAGGATCAGCCTGACACATAAATGTGCACAAATACCTGCCACCAGATCATCCATGACGATTCCCAGACCACCCCTGAGCTTTTCCGCCTGTTTTATGGGATAGGGCTTAAAAATATCGAAAATCCGGAACAAAATAAAGCCTAACCCTAAGGTCAACCAGGAGAGGGGCAAAAGGAACATGGTCAGTAAAAAGCCCGCTACCTCGTCAATCACCACCTCTGAAGGGTCGTCATTGCCAAGTAAC
>JAQYVK010000291.1 GCA_030145585.1 Desulfatiglandales bacterium
GAGGCCGCGAAAAGAGCGGCATCAAAAGGTACAGAGATCATTACAGTGGCCTCAAAGAGAGGGCCTCGCATAATCCAAGGACCTGTAGATTCGGCCCTTTCAGTACCGGGGATGCTCGAAGTGGCCAAAGAATATGAAGGACGGTATAACGGGATCATTTCTGCATGCTTTGGAGACCCTGGTATCGAACCCTTAAGATCCGCTTTTGGCGTGCCGGTGGTCGGTATTCGGGAAAGCGCTTTTCATGTCGCTTCTTTTACGGGTAATCGTTTCGCCGTGATTACCCCGGTGAAGGGCTCTGAACAAAGACTAAAGGCCATTGCAAGATTAAAAGGGATTGACAATAAGATGCATTCAGTCCTTTACGCCGGGGTTTCCATTCCGGATCTTGAATCAGGGTCCGCCGGTGCAGAAGAGTATGTTTACTCGTCAGGCAAAGACGCCGTGGAGAAAGGGGCGGATACTTTGATATTTGGATGCGCCGGGATGGGCTGGGTCGTGAAAAAAATTGCATCACGTTTCGATGTACCCTGCATCGATCCTGTTCAGGCTGCTGTTAAGACCCTGGAAGGCATCCTCTATTTTTGTCATGGTAAAAAGTTTCAAGGGATCCCATTTCAAAAGGACATAGTGGGCTATCCGGACCTGTTTTCTTAAGTTGGAAAAAGGAGCGCGTTCTTATTAATGATTTGATTGGCATGGAATGAACTCATCAAAGATAGAAAAGAAACTCAAGGGTCAGTAGTGTCCAAAGTTAACAATCACACCTAAAGGGGTGGCTTAATGGTGACCCTAAAAGGATTTTTTTATCTCTCACAGAACGCACGGGGTTCACAGAGTCTATTTGATCTAAATTCATGAGTGTAGTTAGACTTTGAGGCTCTCGAAAGGGGGAATTCAGATCAATTTACCATCCCGCTTGCGCGGGGACTGAATACTATTTTAGCCAATCAATTGGACCTGGATTAAACAATAGGTCCCGTAAGGGACGGATGGTTTGTCTGATTCGGGATACCTGTCCCGCTTTTAAGCGGGATCAACGAATCAGACAAAAAATAATTATTTTCTCCGTGATCTCTGTGTGCTCGAGCGACCAACGGACGCGGGTGAGAGAAAAAACATACCCTCTTTCCCGTATAACATAGGTTGGACCATCAGCCTAGCTGATGGTTTATGGTATTAATTAATAGGTGACTTCAATCATGACTGGAGACGTTACGGAAGATTTATGAAAAAAAACGGAGGATGAATATATGAGTTATAAAATGGTTCAATATGGATGTGGCCCCATTGGATGCAGTATCGTGAGACTGGCTTCCGCTAAACCGAATTTCGAGTTCGTAGGTGCGATTGACCTTGTAAACGTGGGTAAAAATTTGGGGGAGATTGCCGAAACTGAGAGAGACCCTGGAGTACTGATTTCTGACGATCCGGATACTGTTTTGAGTCAAACAAAACCGGAGATTGTCCTTCATGCAACCAGTTCCAGTTTTGAGGTTATCTTTGATCAGTTGGAGGGGATCATTAAAAAAGGGATTAATGTGGTCTCAACCACGGAAGAACTCTCTTATCCGTTCAGGGAGCAAACTGATTTGGCTTCTTCTCTCGATAAATTAGCCAAAGAATATGGTGTTACAGTCCTGGGGACAGGCGTCAACCCCGGGTTCCTTATGGATGCTTGGCCTCTTTTTATGACCGGCGTGTGTCAAGATATCAAGCATATCAAAGCCGTCAGGATTCAGGACGCTTCCAGACGCCGCATTCCTTTCCAAAAAAAGATTGGCGCTGGAACCACCACTGAGGAGTTTAATGA
The DNA here is from genome assembly GCA_030145585.1 of Desulfatiglandales bacterium. Classification (GTDB taxonomy): domain Bacteria; phylum Desulfobacterota; class DSM-4660; order Desulfatiglandales; family HGW-15; genus JAQYVK01. The sequence goes on from JAQYVK010000291.1 coordinate 1,814, forward strand.
GCTCGTTGATTCAGGTACCCTGCGGCATGTTGGAATCGCTGAATCCATCGGCATGATTGCCGCCGGGGTGGGTTGGGATCTCGATAAAATCCTCGAGACCATCGAACCGGTCATCGCCGAAACAGAGGCTCGAAGCGATTACGTTACCGTTGCGCCAGGTCAGGCGGCCGGGGTCAAACAGATTGGCCATGGTTTAAAAAACGGGGAAAAGCTCATCACTCTCGAATTTCAAGCATATTTAGGTGCTGAAAGTCCTCATGATGCCGTTTACATTAAAGGCACGCCTGATGTGGAAGTAGTGATTAAAGGGGGTGTCCATGGTGACCTGGCCACTGCGGCCATGGTGGTTAATGCTATTCCTAAGGTGATAAATGCTCCACCAGGTTTTATCAGTATGAAGGACCTACCGCTTGTCAGTGTGATACCCAGTATCTAACACCCTAAGCGGGATTCCCCCTTTTCGTAAATTAATTTTACCCATAATGGGACTGCCGATGGAGGGTTAATATGTAAGAAAATTCGAAATTCGAAATCCGAAACTCGAAACAATACCAAAATTCAAAATTCAAATGACCGAAACGGGAGCTTCAACTTAGGCATTCCTTGGATTTTGAACATTCGATATTCGGATTTGTTTCGTATTTCGTGCTTCGAATTTCGGATTTTTCCTTTTGGATTATGTTCGGGGTATTTTACTCCTTTCATCCAGCCGTTGATTTTGGACATGGACAGTTCGGTAAGGGTGAAGTTAAGGTAATATAGAAAGGCGGCATCTAATGGTAAAACAATCCAGTGAGGCGCTTTACGCAGAAAGATTTCCCAAATCTCGCGCATTATTTGACCACGCATGCGGGATCCTCCCTAGGGGGGTTACCCATGATGGATGGTTTATGTTGCCTTTCCCAATCTATTTCAACCGGGCCCAAGGTTCCCATAAATGGGATGTGGACGGTTATGAATATGTCGATTATTTTGGGGGACATGGTGCCCTCATATTGGGCCATGCCCATCCTTCCCTCGTCGAAGCCATCAATCGGCAAAGTCTAATCGGAACCCATTTTGGAGGATGTCACGAATTGCAATTAGAGTGGGCTGACTTGATTAAGGAACTGGTTCCAAGTGCTGAACGCGTAGAATTCACCAATTCCGGGACAGAAGCCAATATGTTAGCCATGCGGCTGGCCAGGGCCTTTACGGGCAGGGACAAAATAGTCAGGTTCCGTGGCCATTTTGCCGGCTTTGCAGACCATGTGATGGTTGGATTTGCCCCGCCATGGAATGTCCCCACCTCTAGCGGGTTACTCTCCTTTGATATTGAAAATACAGTGGTTATTCCGATCAATGATGAAGATGCATTAGAAAAGGCCCTTTCCAAAAGGGACGTTGCCATGGTGATGGTCGAAGCCGCAGGGGCTTTCTCCGGCGTCACGGGGATATCTTCCTCTTTCTACCAAACAATGAGAGATATAACCAAGGAATACGACACACTGCTCCATTTCGATGAGATCGTCACCGGATTTCGTTTCTCACCCGGTGGCGTGCAGGCGGAAAAACGAATTAAGCCCGATTTAACGAGTCTTGGGAAAATATTAACGGGCGGCATGCCTGGTGCCGGTGCAATCGTCGGCCGTACCGATGTCATGGAGATGTTGTTGTTCAAGGATGATACGTGGAACCGATATAAGCGTGTTTCCCACACCGGCACCTTCAATGGCAATCCCCTCTGTGCGTCCGCAGGAATCGCAACCCTGAAGATCCTACGCAGCGGTGACCCGCAGAAACGGGCCAGTGATATGGCCCAGATGTTACGAGAACAGTTGCAAGACGCCATCGTTGATCGTGGAATTTCGGGGTGCGTCTATGGGGATTCTTCCACGTTCCACATTTATTTAAGCGATTGTGAGTTGCGAGATGAATGTGACAGGTCTGTTTGCTTGAATGAAGATAAAGAAAGATCCCTCCCCCTAGGACGATTACTGGCAATAAACACGACTCTCAATGGGGTCCATTTTACCAGTAGAGGCTATGATGGCTTTGTTTCAGCCGTTCATACTGAATCCGACATTGACAAGACCATCCATGCCTTTAGCAAGTCTTTTGACACGCTCATCAAGGAAGGCATACTAACAAAATAAAGCTCCATGCAGCCCCGCACCGCAAGCGGCATCTTCGACAAGCGGGATCCTCCTGAAGCGGATAAACCCACCCAACAGACGGCGGGTAAATCTCCGCTTCACTCCGACAAGCAGCGGGAAATTCGAACTTAAAGCACAACATAATAATAATTGAGATGTGACCCTGTTCTTTCTGGAGTTATTCTGTGAGAAAAATCTTTTATGGTTGGTGGGTTGTCTTTGCATGTTTTCTAATCGCCTTCTACGTAAGCGGTGCGGTGATGTTCGGTTTTACGGCTTTCTTTGAACCGATTGCCAAAGAATTCGGCTGGAGCTACACTCAGATTTCACTTGCCGCTTCTCTACGAGGTTTAGAGTTAGGCATATTTGCGCCCATTATGGGCTTCCTTGTTGACCGTTTTGGTGCCAGAAGGTTACTTTTCTGTGGAACGCTTTCGATCGGATTCGGGTTTATCTTCCTTAGTCTGACCAGCACGCTCGGCATGTTTTACGGGTCATTTATTCTCATTGGCATAGGAACGAGCGCTTGCATGGGGACGGTACTGGCACCGGCTGTGGCCAATTGGTTCAGAAAAGATGTCGGTAAAGCCCTGGGGATCATGTCTTGTGGAATAGGCGCAGGTGGAATCCTCCTCCCCCTTATCACTTTACTCATTGATCTATATCAGTGGCGAACCACGTTTGTAATTCTCGGATTAGGGATGCTGCTGATGGGCCTTCCTTTATCCCTTATTGTCCGTCATAGACCGGAGAAATATGGTTATCTCCCTGACGGCGCGGCATTAGAAGAACAAAAAGGGACGACTGAATATCAGGATAAAGAAATCGACTTGAAGACAGCACTTAGGACCAGGGTCTTCTGGCATTTGAGCGCAGCAGAGTCTATCCGAATCATGACCATAACAGCCCTCATCACCCATGTCATCCCTTATCTAAGCAGCCTGGGCATATCGAGATCTCATGCAACCCTTGTAGCAACCTCAATACCTCTACTCAGTATTATCGGAAGGTTGGGGTTTGGTTGGTTCGGCGATGTATTTAATAAATTCAAAGTCCTTACGATGTTGTATGTTCTGGGAGGATTGAGTATACTTACTTTCGCCTATGTGAATACGACATGGCTTCTATTCCCTTTCGTGATCCTTTTTTCTTTGTCATGGGGGGCACCTCCGCTAAGAGGGGCGATATTGAGGGAAAATTTCGGCAGATTAGCCTTGGGCTCCATATTGGGCGTACTTGGAGGGGTAGGAACCGTTGCAAGGATTATAGGTCCTGTCCTTGCCGGCTGGACATATGACACTTTCGGCCATTATAAGTTTGTATGGTTTTTCTTCACAGGAACCTTTGCAATTGCCGTCATATTAATGCTCACCATATCATCACCAGAAATATTTTCAAAGGAAAGTGAAGAAGCCATTTAGACTTGAGGGCTCACACCCAAACCCCTGTATTGGCCACTCGTCGTCGTGCCCAACACGGGGCATTGGCTGTTCGGCTGAAAGTCTCTTTCATCTGCAAATATTGAAAAGGAGATCTTATGTCAGACAGTGCCAAAAAGAGAATCGTGAAGGTGTCACTCGTTCAACAAGGACCCGCCATCGAGGATAAAGAGAAAAATATTGAAGAACTGCTTAAAACGATCGATGAGATAGGAAACAAAGAGCGTCCCGACTTTGTGCTTCTTGGAGAACTTTCAACCATTCCCTATATCGGTGCAGTGCTCGACCCGGAATTTTATAGCTGGGCGGAAACGATTCCGGGTCCGACCACTGCAGCGTTCTCCGAAATTGCGAAAAAACATGAGATGTGCGTGCTCGTCGGCGTCTTTGAGAAGGCGGCCCCGGAGGGTATTTACTATAACAGCCTTGTTGTTCTTGGACCCGATGGGAAACTCATAGAGGGAATATTTCCGGACGGCACCCGAACACTACGGTACGCCAAAAGTCATATCCCCTATTCTGTTCGGGACCTCACCAAATACAATGAAACTTATTATTTCACCCCCGGTTCCGGTTGGCCTATCTTTAATACGCCCAAGGCAAAGATAGGACTGACCATCTGTTACGACCGACATTTTCCTGAACCTTTCCGCTTATTGGCCCTTCAGGGCGCCGAAATCATATTTAATCCTTCCGTAGCCATGGGTGCTACCGCCATCGGTGATGGCGCCAGTATGGCCGATGTTTATCTAACCGAACTCCGGGCCCACGCCGTGGCCAATTCAACATGGGTTTGCGCGGTTAACAAAGCAGGCACCGAAACACTGAGGGGGCAGGAGACTCATTGCTATGGGAACAGTGCGATTATTGATCCTACTGGTAAAATCAGGGCCCAAGGTCCGACAGAGAAAGCTGCTATTGTAAGCTATGACCTCGATCTTGAGGATGTGGCCACAACACAACACTTCTATCGATACATTAAAGCTCGGAGGCCGCACCTGTATAAGTTGATGGCAAAAGAGGATTACAGCAATTCAGATAATCACTAATCTTTAACTCTCCACCGCCATGAAAAACCTTTATATGGCGCCCCAATAGGGTATGTGAAAAGGAGAATAGATATGGCAATAGACACAGTGGTCAGGAATTGTAACATTGTGAGTCCTGAAGGGATCTCCCAGGAAGACATTGCCATAAAAGGTGAAAAAATCGTCGCTATCGGGGACGCAGGTTATCTCCCGGAAGCCGACAAAACGATCGATGCCCAAGGGCACTACGTGCTCCCGGGCATCATAGATATTCATGTGCATGTGGGCTTGTTCCACCCGCTGAAGGACGAGATAAAGGACACGGCAGCCGCTGCATTTGCCGGAACGACAACGGTGGGCAACTATGTGGGCATGGGGGCATCCGCCCAAAGACGTTCCTATGCCGACGGATTCGATCAATGGAAGAAGATCTGGGAGGAAAACGCGTTTGTCGATGCCTTTTTCCACGGTGGCGTCATATCAGAAGAGATTATGCTTGAGATACCAGAGAACGCCCGTCGATATGGTATCACCACTCATAAATTTATGATGTCCAGCAAAGGCCCTGAAGCTGAGCAGATGGGCAATGCCCAAACCGATGACGGGTTCTTGTGGTTCGGCTTTAAAACCATAACTTCCCTTGGGTATCCGGCCCGTGCCATGGTACATGCTGAGGACATTGATATCATCCGTAGGATGACATCGGCAATAAAAGATCCGAAACGGCAGGACCTGGAGGCTTGGGATGAGGCTCGCCCGGGTTTCTGCGAAACTTTGGATATTGAAAGAGCCATCTCTCTCGCCCGAAAAAACAGCACACCACTTTATATCGTGCATGTCTCCAACGGGGCCAGTGTAGATGTCATTGCCAGGGCCAAGGCGGAGGGCATCGATGTCATTGGGGAGACTTGCCCTCAATACTTGACGTTGACCAAATCATCTTCCCTCGGTGCGCTAGGCAAAATAGCGCCTCCCCTCAGAGACGAAGCCAGCCAGGAGCGTTTGTGGCAGGGGATCAGAGAGGGAACGATCGAATGTGTCGGGTCGGATCATTGCTCAACCACCAAAGACCTGAAAAAAAGCATATGGGAAGGACCTCCGGGGGCGCCTGGTATGGGGACGCTATTGCCCATCATGCTGACTGAGGGCGTAAATAAGGGTAAAATCACATTGGAGAAGTTGGTAGAAGTTTGTTGCCTAAACAATGCCAAGATCTCGGGTATCTATCCTCAAAAAGGAACGCTTCAGGTAGGTTCCGATGCAGACCTGGTGGTATTGGACCTTAATAAGAAAGTCCGACTGACCCCTGAACAACTGCACTATAAGGTGGCTGATTATTCCCCTTTTGAGGGTTGGGAAATCAAGGGTTGGCCTGTTCTAACGATGCTCAGAGGGCGTGTCATCGTTGAGGATGGGAAAGTCGCTACATCTCCGGGGGTGGGAAACTATATTCCTCGAAAATTGTCATGAGCTAAGTTATGAGAAGATTATCTTGATTTGACACCATGCAAGAAAAGGGGGATCAGACACCTTGCCATAATATTAAAATGTGGATCATCTCCAATTTAGTTGAAGGAAAACTGTGGAGTTCATTTTCGAAGAGGTTGCTCTGATTAGAAGGATTCGGCCCGCCACCCCGCCACAAAACCGGCGGGTAAAAAAGACGGCGGGCAAGAGTCGAGGGGTCAAGGGTTCCAGTGAAATACCATAGAC
>JAQYVK010000292.1 GCA_030145585.1 Desulfatiglandales bacterium
CGAATAATAATTTAGCGTCATATTATACCTGGAGGAACCTATGAAGAAACTTACGATGGAAGAATGGGAAAAGAAATATATCGCTGGAAACGTCGGGAGATTCGATCAGAAAAACATCATGTTCGCTCGACCGGATTGGGATGAAGAGTTGAAGGCGCGCTTGGATGACTGGTTTATGGGAGCCAAGGTCGGTTATGATCAGCTCGGCTGGAGCATAGAGGAACGGGCCCTCAGTACGGCACAAGTCCCACTACGGGGATTAATGGGTTTAGCCAGTCATCGAAAACCTAACCCCTCTCGCCAGACCAAGGCCTTCATGAAGGCCATGGCTGATTTGAAACCTCAAATGCCGGGAGGTGCCAAGAAACCACCTGAAGATGCCAAGATAGACGCGAGCGATCCGCAACGGACCTCCTCGATCCTCAAGAAGGTCGCCACATACTACGGTGCCGATCTGGTCGGCATCTGCCGCCTTGACCGCCGCTGGGTTTATTCGGATTCCTACGATTATAACCCCTATTTGGCCGGAACCACAGAGAAACCGATAGGCCTGTCAACGCCTCAGGAGATTCCGGAAGAATTTCAATATGCTATCGTTATGGCCTTCGAAATGGATTATGATCTTCTTCAATATGTCGGCTCCGCTGTCTACGGAGCGGCCACCGGCTTTGGTTACAGCCGTATGGCCATTACAAATTCTTATTTATCAGAGTACATCACCAATATTGGTTTCAAAGTCATTAATTGCACCACCAATGATGTGGCTTTAACGATACCCATGGCCATGCAGGCCGGATTGGGTGATGTGGGCCGCAATGGGCTTCTGGTCACGCCGGAGTTTGGCCCGCGGGTGAGACTGAGCAAGGTGATCACCAACCTACCCTTGGAGGTGGACTCGCCCATCGAATTCGGGGTCACGGAATTCTGCGTGGCCTGCGAAAAATGTGCGGACCATTGCCCCTCCGATTCCATTATCAGTGGAGATCGTATAAGCGAACCTTTAAATGCTTCTAACGTCGGTGGTGAACTGAAATGGCCGGTCAATTGCGAAACGTGTCGGATGTATTGGTCAACGTCCAAGAAAGGAGGCTGCAACCTCTGTATTTCCTCTTGCCCCTACAATAAAGTCAACACCTGGCCGCATAAAATCGTTCGATGGGTTGCCGAGAATGCACCTTGGATGGATAAGCTTTTAGTCTTGGGGGATGATATGCTCGGATATGGTAAACCCAGAAGTACTAAGAACTTTTGGAATGAATGGAAACCAAAGAGACGCTGAGGAATTGAGGCTCCTCCCTCAGAGCGGAAGGCCTCTGGAAGACCCCTCGAAGGGGTTTGAAAACAATGCGATTATCAAGATAACTAATCTATATCAAGGACGCACCTGTTAAAACGAAAAGTCTAGGAACGTCGAACATCCAACGTCCAACGTCGAATTTTGAATAAGGCATGCTAAATTTTTTATAAAATAGCCGCGCGACACGCGGCGCAAGCGCCTGCGCTGCGTGAGCGAGTTCATCATTCGATGTTCAATGTTCGATGTTGGACGTTCAAAAAATGCTTTACTCTGCTGCTAACGAATATTTTTTATTCTCGCCGGAACGGGTGAACCTTTCCGGGTCCACCAATAGAATCGGTGGGTTTAGATCAAACTAACGGGTTCTTAAACCCTTTGTCTTTTGAAGAGCAAATAGGTAGACGTCCTCTTGAGTCACTTCGACCCAAAAACAAAGTATTACCCTAAAGGTTGAGTGGGGATGCATCCCCACTCTAGCGTCTAGCCAAGTTTACCAACCAATGACTCGAGCCCGAGTTCAGACAAGCATTGGGACGAGGGGACACCGGTCTCAGGATCCCAATCCATGGCTTTGAAAAAGCTTTGTCTGATTGCGTCAAAATCAACTTTTTGACCCTTTAGTGGACCTGATGCAGCCGGCTCGCCTATTCTCCCGGGAAGACTAAAATCCTTCGCCCTTAAACCCTCACGAATGTTGAATGCCTGACGTAACGTCACGGTTCTCTTGCCGGCATTTAACAATTCGGCTGCGGTAAAATCCCAACCTGTGACCGCACTAATAATATCTGCTAAAGGCACGTTTGAACCCGAAGAAAGTGCAAAGAGGCACAACCCGGTATCCGAGAATGCCACGTTATAACTAACTCCGATGGCATTGATTTTTCCTTTTTTCGTAAGTTCATCCTCATCTTCCGGTCTTTGCAGTTCAGGATAGGGCCCCAGTTTCCCTTCCTGCTCGAGCCGTATGGATGAACCGGAAACCATATGACGACCTGGGGCGGCACCGGTTATATAGCCGAGACCACGGAGATCAAAAAGCCGGGGATCATGATAACCGGGTTCTTGACCATGAACATGGATAGCCCATTCTTCTGACCCTTTGCCAATGCGCTCGCTTGCCAGTTTGACACCATCGGCCAATACGCCCCCCAGCCCGTCTCTTGCCCCAATTTTTTCAAGCATGGCAATAACCGCAGGTGCATTCCCCCAGGTGAGTTCAATGCCAGCCGTTTCTTCTTTTCCAATGACCCCCTTTTCATAACACTCCATTGCAAAGGCTATGACCGCACCCGCGGAAATCGTATCCAGACCGAGGCGATCACAGATGTCATTGGCCTTTATGATTGATTCCCCATCGCTGTTGGCCAACATGCTGCCGAAGGCGGCAAGGGTTTCATATTCCGGTTTGCGCCCCTCTGTTGCATAGGGCCCTTCTTTTACGTTGACAACACCACCGCAATTTATATGACAATTGCCGCACCCTGCTTTTCGCAATTGATATTTTAAAATACTTTCGCCACCTGTCTTTTCATATTCAGGAAACGCCTCCTTCCCCGCCAGGCTCCAATTTTTTATGGGAGAGGCACCCATCGGCACCAACCCGAGCGGACCTCCGCAGGTACCCATTTTGCTCAATCCCCCCAGGAATGGTAAATCATCCAACTTGCTGAGATGATCGAGGGTTTCTTTTCGTAACTGATCATAGCGGTCTTTGTCAGCAAGCTCCACCTTTTGGGAACCCTTGACGGCGACCGCTTTCAGCATCTTGGAGCCCATGACGGCACCTATTCCCGACCTTCCCGCAACCCTACAGTTGTCCGTTACAATGGATGATATGAGAGAGCAGCCCTCCCCGGCAGGGCCTATGCAGGAAACCCGAATCCGTTTTTCACCCGTATCCTGGATGAGTTGTTCCACCGTCTCTATCGTGTCCTTGCCCCAGAGGTGATTCGCATCCCTTATCTCAATGCCATCATCATTGACGAATACATAGACCGGTTTGGCCGCTTTCCCTGTGAAAAACAGGGCATCATATCCCGTTGCTTTCAATTCCGCACCAATAAGACCCCCGGAATTGGCGTCACCCCAGGTGTTGGTTAAGGGAGATTTGGCCATTACCGAATACTTGGTCGCCATAGGGACCGTCGTACCACTTAGAATACCTGGCAAAAGACCAAGGATGTTGTCAGGTCCCAGAGGATCCACGCCCGGTTTCATGTGCTCGTACAGGATTCTTGCTCCAAGACCGGCACCCCCTAAAAAACTTCGGTAGGTGCTCTCAGGAATCTCTTCTTCCATAATTTTACCGGCAGTCAAATCGACAAAGGCCACTTTACCCTTATATCCACCCATTATTAATCTCCCTTCAAATCATGATTGAGTTTAGAAAATCTTTTTTCTTCCACGATGCAACCTTCTGTTTCACCCAGTTTTATTTTTGCTCTGGTTCGAAAATATTCAATTCCGGGGGTGGGAAACCAAGCCCGAGTTTTTCCCACTTCTCCTTCACTTTTCGATAGGTGGTCTCACGAAGCAAGGTTCTTTTAGAAAATTCTTGAAGGTACTTGTGCTCTTTACAGGCATTGATTAAAGTTTTAGCCCCATATGGTCGTTCTTCAGGGGGATTTTTTGTCGGATCGAGATAGGTAGACCAGGTGTTGCGCAAAATATCTATATCCTCCGGTGGATTGCATCTGGTACACATGGCCCAAATGACCTCCTCTATATTTGTCGGATCCACATCTTCATCGACGACAACGATCCATTTGGAGTTGTAGGCCCCCCCGGGGCACTGTGCTGCGAGGGATGCAACCTGCGAAGCGTGACCGGGATGCTTCTGTTCTATAGAGATGACGATCATGCCAAAGCCACCGGCGGCTGCGGGCACGGAATAGACCCCTTTGATACCCGGGATGCCGAGCTTATCGAGGTCATCCCAGATTCTGGCCGATCGTGCGATTCCAAAGAAAAGATTTTGGTCGCATGATGGGTGATCAGCCATCAGGGATGCGGTTAAAATCGGATCTTTTCGATAATGAATACACTTTATCTCTATGAAAGGTGTGGGCCCTCCCGGTCGGCCATAATAACCCTGGAATTCACCAAATGGCCCTTCTTTTTTTAAATTATCTTGATAACTTACACCCTCTATCACGATTTCGGCATCGGCAGGAATCAACAGGTCCGTGACCTCACCTTTTACCACAGGCACAGCTTCATTTTTGATTCCACCCGCATAATCATACTCGGACACATTTTTTGGAAAACCCATCGCTCCTACGATGAAAAGAGCCGGGTCTATGCCATATACGACAGCCACCTCGCAGGGCTTTCCCGTTTTCCAGTATTGTTCCCGGTGAAGTAGGGCGTCTTTCCCTGGGGACACATAAAAGCCCACTTCATTTTTCGAATGAATCATCTGACGGTAAGTTCCAAGATTCAAATGCCCGAGTTGGGGATCTTTGGTGATGACCACATCGCCTGTACCAATATACCTACCACCATCCAGAGGCCACATCTTCGGCGCAGGGAACATCGTTATATCAACATCTTCACCCATTAGGATATTTTCGTTGATGGGGGCCTTATCCTTCTCTATGATTGTCGGAGGAATGGGATTTTTAAAGATGTCTTTTGTTTTCCTTATCATCTCTAAAGCGGAGAGATCGGGCGGAAGGCCCAGGGTGTAGCCAATCCGCCTGAGGCTTGAACCAAAGATATTGCTGAGGACTCTATAGCCTTGTGGGTAGTCTTTGATATTTTCAAACAATAACGCGGGACTGCCGTGGTTTTTGGCCACCATATAAGTGATTGCGGATAACTCCTCATCCCAATCCACCTCTTCGTTGATGGTCTTCAATTCTCCCATTTTTTCAATCTCTTTGAGCCAATCCCTCAAATCCTTAAAACTCTCCATCACTCTCCCCTGTATACATCGTTTACCTTTGAAGCAACCTTATCAAATGTTTGTGTTTGTTTACTGGGTCAATTTTGGCCCTTCTAACGGGGCATCCGTTTCATACAGGAGCCGGTAATCCTTCAGCTTTGCGGTTGCCCACCAATCAGCGGGGATAACTTTCCAATTTCCAAGGGCCTTCGGTCTGACAAACTGTTGTTTTTCAATCCACTTCATTAAAAAGTATCTCAGGTCCTTGATGGTCGATGCGAGCATTCTGCTGCCAAGTTCTTGTTTCGGTATGCCGGCACCTTTGGTCAAGTGTCTGCCGCCGCCATTGCCCCTGTAAGAATTGATGGCCACCTTGTACATCTTACTCATGTCGAAAGTAGTTCCATCGGCCATAGATTTAATGGTTATTCGTTGACCAACCGGTTTTGAGACATCGACGGTATAGACAATACCTGCGGCCGAGTCATAATTGTAATAACGGGCGATTGTTTCAAAGGTGTTATACCTTCTTGACCAGATAAGCTCGCCCTTTTCATCTCTCTTGAACGCGATCAAATGATCATCGGCATTTTTCATCTGATTGAACCAGAGACCATACGAATATTCTAGAAAATCTTTGATTTCTTTTCCGGTCAACGACATTGTATAGAGGAGATTCTCATATTTATAGAGCTTAAACATATCCCGGACAAAAACGTCACCCTCTTTTATGGCCGTATCGAATGATAGCGGGGCGGCAAAGGAGACATCTGCCTTTGTTATTTCAAGCTGGATTTCATGAATCAAATCCACAAAGGGAGAATCTCCAAACATCGCTTCTCTTGTTGATATCGTGTCCGTGAATTTGCCGATGGGTTTCGAAACATATGTCTTGATCTCCTGTGATATGTTTTCAAACTTCGACAAAAATCCCGCATCCGGCTTATATTCCTTGATTTCGATAACTCCCCCCGCAACGTCTTTCTTCCAGGTCTTTTCAGTCTCATCATAGGTCATCGTCACATTTGCTACAGAGGCCGTTCTTGCAGCGTTTACAGTGCCGACAATGAGAACGTCCTGCCCTTTGCTGTTTGTCACTTTTTTGTTCCAGCCTTTGTGATCATGGCCGACGAATACAACGTCAAACCCCGGGACCCGTTCCGCCACAACCTGTGAAGCATTTTCATTCATCGGTTTATAGACTTTTTGACCCTTGTAGGAGGAACCCACACCGGCATGAAATAACCCGATCAGAAGATCAGGGCTCTCTCTTTTCTGGATAATCTCGACCCACTTATTCGCAGATTCGACCATATCTTCAAACGTCATGCCTTTCCAGAGGTTTTCAGGGAGCCAATTGGGGACCCCAGGCGTTATCAGCCCCAAGATCGCAATTTTCACCCCTTCTTTTTCAATGACGGTATATGGCTCAAAATAGGGGGTCCCATCAGAAGATTTGACGGCATTGGCTGCAAGCCAGGGAAAATGGAATTCTTTCACGAGTTTGTCATAGACGTCATGTCCCGTCTCCACATCGTGATTGCCGACAACGGCCACATCATACTTCATGAAGTTCATAATTGCTGAGCAGATATGTTGCTCTCCGGTTCTTTCAAAATTATAGTAATAGACGGTCGGTTGCCCTTGAAGAATGTCCCCGTTGTCCATCAAGATGACATGCTGGTTTGGTTTCGCCCGTTGTTCTTTCACATAGGTATAGACTTGCGCCAGCGATGTCTTCACCTCCTTATTCCTGATGAAGTCATAGGGGAAAAAGGATCCATGGATATCGGATGTCTCAATGAATTTCAGATTCAGCGTTTTCGCAATCGCCAGGCTGTTTACTCCAAAGGCCATGGCACAGACCATAAAAAGGAAAACGACCACACAAAATAATCTTCTCTTAATCATCACCAGCCTCCTTTCTTTGGGTAAAAAGAATGATTGTGGAATCTCAACAAAATAGACATGTGAACAGAGGTTATGAAAGAGGTGTCTTCTATTCCGACAAATAAAACGAGGAAAAACTTGTCATTGATTTACATTGTTAGTTAAGGTCGACCGGTGATACACATGGGTTGAAACGACAGAATCCGATCTATTCTTGCTTTAAATAGAAATTTGTCAAGGAAAATCGCTCGATTGTTAACCACAGATCTTCACTAACTTACACCAATTCTTTTGGAGATGATCCTAATGTCTTAGTCCTTCTCTGCCATCCGGGCAATGGCATCGATTATCTTGTCCAATCCATGTGCCTTTGCCATTGCCTCCAATCTTACCTCCATCTCCTCCCGCTTCTCTTCTTCTATACCTTCCTCTTCTATTTCTTCGTAGGTCAGGGCGTCACATCGGCACACTTGAACACACATCGGCTCTTCTAAAGGCGGATCGCTCTGACACATATCGCATTTTAAAGGGAGACCGGAATCGGGTTCTTTGAATAAGTCCCTGGATGGGCAGGAAGCCCTGCAAAAGGCACACTCATCATATTCTTTTCCGTCAATCGTATAACTATTTCTGCCGGTACATTCGGCCGGCGTATAGTTACTGCCACGGACCGGTACGTACACATCTTTCTCTTCATCTATAACCACCCGAATCCGAGACCTCGCCGGATTAATACTGCTATATTTCGGCGCAGCGTGAAATGCTGAGCAGGCTACCTCACATGCACGGCAACCAATGCATTTATCAACATCAGTTTTTATTTCTTTAACTATTCTCTTTTTTAACCCACTATTCACGATGTCCATCCCTTTCAAACTAGCGAAGCTCCGCCCCAAACCGACGAGTTGGCGGCGTTTATGTCCCATTGCTTGATGCTGAGAGATACTGGATACTGGATGCTAGATTCTGGATAAATAAAAAAAAAGTCCTTATTACATCCAGCATCCCCACCTGCCCCGCGAAACTTACTGCGATGGCGGGGCAGGCAGTGACCAGCATCTAGCATCGGCCTTTTACGAGCATAAGAATATAAAACAAAAACGTAACTATTCAGGTTGTTTAGGCTGAAGGCTAAAAGCTATTAGTCTTTACACATTGATCGAAGCAGGGCACCCAAAACCTTCTCTCGCAGAGTTCACAGAGCCACAGGGAAAAAATTAAAAAGCCAATCACGAAAAAACAAAAAGTTGAAAATACGAAAAATTCAATGTCACATCTTAAATATCAAAAGACAATTAATGGAACTGAAATCGCCGCTCTTCTCATTTGGGAAGTCAACCCATATACGTCCTCCTTAGGAAATTCTCAAGTAGCTCGATAGATCAGCAGCACCACTTCGTCAGCCAATTCAAACGCTCTGAGCTTCGTATGATCACGCATGAGTCTCTCCTTCAGCCTAAATGCCTACAGCCTATCTACCTGAGCAGTTACACAAAAACTTGACATAAATTTTAAGATCTTGGCTTATATAGGCGCCTAGTTCTTTTCTTTTCCCGCCGAAGTCTCTTTGGAAGGAGTCCCTTTATTATCTGTCAAGATCCCCCTCTGTACGAAGTCCTCGCTCACATAATCCAAGCCCAGTGCGTCCAACGTCTCTTTGGTCGGAATACCTTCATTGTTCCATCCCTTAAATTTATAATACTCATCAAGCAGCTTGGTTTCCATCTCAGGGTCTCTATGCTTCCAATGATCCTCAGGAGGCTTCTCATCCTTTCTCCTCATGCCTCTTCTTATATTAAGGGCTCGAATCAGATTTCGATTCCTGGTCGCTATTCTCCACAGTCCGGCATCATCTAGGTCCATTCCGGTCGCATGATTGATGAAGTCCGGCATATTATAAATGTGATACGGAGGCCTTCCGCCGAACTGGCCTCTAAATGACGACAAAAAGGCGCAGGTCCCGATGGCGTCATCAATGTAATGCATCGTCTCATTCCAATCAGCAATGTTGACAGACGCTTCAACAGATGGGTGTTGACGTGGCTCCCATTCTAAAAACCATTTTTTAAACCTTTCAGGAGCAGCGTCCCAATTCTTTACGAACTTTTCCCTCTCCGCCTTGTCAGCAATGGGTCCCTGGGGGTAGGAGCCTTCAATTTGAGTGATATTCATCTTCTCACCGGTCGCATACATAAGGAAATAGGGATAATTTATCATTGACAGCTTGAGAGGTACCTGCTCAAATTTTTTCATGGTATTATGATCAAATTCTTCTGCGCCTTTGCCAATCTGACGGGCGGCATGATAAACACCATTGGCTAAGGCATCTCCAACCCCTTCCCGCCGAACAATTTTTTCAACGAGCCAGAAAAATCTCCCCGCGGTGTCGGACGGAAATCCCGGCATGTCCTCGTCAGTTAAAATACCGGCTTCGTAAAGTTCAATGCCAAAGGCTAGAAGTTGCGGTGTTGTGAACCCGTCCAGTCCGTATTCCTGAGTAAGGCCAAGGATATCATAATTAAAATCCAGATCTTCATAGGCCGCCATCGCATAGGTTAGTTTGCTGTAGCATTTTAATTGATATTTTGGCCGTCCCGGGTAGGCGATCGCTAAATGGCAATCCTTCGGACAGTTATAACAACCCGTCCATCGAACCGTGTACTTGCGCGTGGTCGCCGCCCACTCCTCTTCCATTTCTTTGTTCCACCACTTTTTTCTCCGCCCACGCGCATTGCCCCAGGCGAAATTATTGACGTGCCACTCTTCGTCATCCTCGTGTCTAAAAACACACCCACAATCCGGATTGTCATAAATTTCCTGATACATGGCATTGCATATCTTAAAAAGTTCATCCGGTCGGGCAATATTGATGTCCTTTGTTCCTCGAACAGCGATCGCCTTTAACCTTTTATCTCCCATGATCACGCCTACCCCTCTTGAGGCGCTGGAGTTGGAGTGTTCGATGGTAGACATATAGACCCTGTTTTCACCGGCCAGGCCGATCGCGGCCACCTGAGCTTTCGGATCTTTCAACTCCTCTTTAATACGTACTCCGGTTTCGATAGCACCCTTCCCCTGGAGATGGCCCGCATCACGTATTTCTACCTTGTCATTATTTATCCACAAATAAACCAGGTCGGGGGCCTTACCGCGAATGACTATTTTGTCGTAACCGGCATGTTTCAGTTCCGGTCCAAAAAATCCTCCGAATACTGAATGTGAATACAGGTTTGTCTGGGGAGAAAAGGTATCGACACCGGTTCGATTGGCACCGGGGACGGGTGTGGCGTGTAAAAGACCGGTGTTGAATATAAGTAGATTATCCGGAGAAAAGGGCTCCACTTCAGGAGGAACCCTATCCCATAGTATCTTCCCGGTAGTCCCCTGCCCCCCAAGATGAAGTTCGGTTAATCTTGGGTCGGTTTCTACCCTCTCAATGCTTCCACGGGTTAGATCGATTTCTAAATCAAACCCTGTCTCTGCGTACCTCATTTTTTTCCTTCACTATGACCTCTAAATAGGGGGATATTCTTAAATAAGTAACCATACAGACGACTTATCTAATGAGATGGCGAAGCGGTTAGGGATTAGAAGCCATCTAAAAAATTGAAAAATGGTTCGAGGTTAAGCCTCCGGCCCGTAGGGCCTACGCCCCGGAGGGGACGGCGCAGGATCGTAACTGGAGGAATAACTGTAAATATTTTGAGGATTACGATTCAAGCCGGACACAGAGATCGGGCCATTTGGCATTTTTGAGATGGCTTCTATTCAACCAGCGGTAGTATACACTGTGAGAAAAAGAGAAAAGATGGCTCGGGGGCATAAACTCAATTTGATTAGGTGAGTTACTTATTTATCTATGAGCCTCCCCCTTTTCACTGGAAGCTTATTACGCGTTGCCGACTGCTCTTTTTTCACTCTTTTTGATTATCGTTCTTTTTTCTTCAGGAATCGGAGGTGGAACAGGCTCGCCGGAAATCTCTTTTACCGCACTAAATCTAGGGGGGCACACTTCAAGGCAAGTGCCGCATTTTATGCATTTCCCTTGATCAATGACATGGATCTGTTTCTTGGCGCCCTCGATCGCATCCACAGGGCATTGCCTGAAACAAATCCCGCAGGCCGTACATTTATCCGGGTCAATGTAGTATGAGACCACATCACGAAATAACTCGTCTATCTCTTCTCTGGTGAAAAGTCCATCATATTCTTCTTCGTTTTCAAGACGTGACGCCAGTTTCTCCCGTTTAACTATCTTGATGTAAGGGACCAGTTTCCTCACTTCTTCAAGTTTAGACTTTAATTCATCTCCGTCTATGTCGTCGTCTTTGCCAAGTGGCCCTAACGCCTCTACCTTTTTTCCAAAATCATTAATCACCTCAGTAAGAAGGAGTCCTTCACCAGAAGTCATAAATTCGATCCTTAACCTCTCCGGGTTCAGGCCTATATGTTCCATTATTTTTCTACATAGAAGCACCATGTTTAGTGCATCGTAATTTCCGTGAGTTACATAATTACATTCATTAAGACGACAACCACCAATAAACACCCCATCCATGCCGTTTGAGAAGGCTCTGAGTATAAATTCCAGGTCAACTCTACCGGAACACATGACGCGAATGAGCTTGATATCCGTTGTATATTGCAGTCTGGAAACTCCAGCCATGTCAGCAGCGCCGTATGCTCACCAATGGCACACAAAACCCAATAATTTTGGTTTAAATGTAAGTCCTGCACTCATTATTTCCTACCTCGTTCGTTAGAAGTTATCTCAAAACTTAATGGCTTGATCTCGGCTTCCGGCTTGAATCGTAATATTAAAAGGATCCAAGGATTCAAGGATTCGAGGGTTCAAGTGATTTACTAAATAGACCTGCAGATTTTCTTGATCCCCTTGTGCCTGCCGGTTGTGAAAATTGTTCTATACAACCGGCCGCCTTGCGCCATGTGCCTTGTGCTTTACCCATCTCCAACCGCTGCATCGATCTCTTGTAACATCTCTTCCTCCGGATTCGCCGCATCTATTTGGCTCTCGAGCTCTTCATCCGTAAAATGCTTTAGATAAATAGCCCCTGTTGGACACTTTACATTACAGAGACCATCTCCCTTACAGAGAACAGGATTAACGACAGCCTTTTTACCCTGTTTAGTTTTCTGAAACTCTATGGCACCATATGTACAGGCTGAGATACACGCTCCACACCCGATACACTTCTTCTCTTTCACGTCGCAAACAGAACCTGAGACTGTGACTATATCATGTGAGAGAAGGGTTAAAGCCCGACCTGCCGCTCCATAAGCCTGGTTAATCGTTTCCGGTATATGCTTGGGATAATGAGCTGTCCCGCACAGAAAAACGCCATCTGCGGCAAAGTCAACAGGTTTTAATTTGACATGGGCTTCTTTGAAAAAATCATCCGGTCCTAAAGAAACCTTGAATGATTGTGATATTTCCCCGTTTCCCGCGGGAGCAATAACGGCAGCAGCCAAAACAAGGGAATCGGCATCTATAGCGAGCTTCTGACCTAAAATAGGTTCCGTCACAGTAACCCTTAGAATAGGCTGTCCACCCTCCTCGATAGCTTCCACCTGGGGTTTATCCTCCGGTTCCCAGCGGATGAACTTTACATCTTTATCTGCCGCTTCCCTGTAATAATCCTCTTTGAATCCATAGGTCCTTATATCCCTAAAGAGGATGTATACATTCATCTCCGGATTTATCTCTTTTAGTTTCAATGCGTTCTTTACAGACTCGCTACAACATATCCTGCTGCAGTAATTTCGGTCTTCGTTTCTGCAACCGACACACTGGATCATCACCACGTTTCGGGAGTTGATCACGCTTTCGTCTCCTTTGGTGATCTTCTCCTCCAACTCAAGGTGGGTTATTACCCTATCATCTTCCCCATACAGGTACTCGGTAGGTTCATATACATCAGCACCCACAGCGATGACGGTTGCTCCATGTTTTATCTCTGTGACCCCTCTTTCAGACTTCACCTTAGTTACGAAATTCCCAACATAACCGGTAGCCTCGGTGATGGTGGCATCAGTGTATGTATGGATTAATTGGTGCTGATGAACCTTGCGCACCAGATCACGCAAATAGGCTTGAACATCCAGCCCTTCAAGAGTGGAATGGATTCTTTTTGCCATTCCCCCCAGATCTATATCCTTTTCCACCAGGGAAACCTCATGTCCCTGGTTGGCGATGGAAAGAGCAGAAGTCATGCCGGCTATACCTCCACCAACGACTAACGCAGTCTTGTTTACCGGTAGATCAATTTCCCGTAATGGCTCCAAATGGCAGGCTCGTGCCACCGACATCCGGGTTATATCCTTTGCCTTCTGTGTGGCTTCTTCCTTTTCTTTAGAGTGGACCCAGGAGTCATGCTCCCTAATATTAGCCATGTCGAAGTAATATTGATTAATTCCCCCTTCACGACACGTGTCCCAGAAAAGCGGTTCAAGGGTCCTGGGGGAGCAGGCAGCGACAACCACGCGATTAAGCCCTTTTTCCTTTATCATATCTGTTATTTCCTGGGCAGAATTAGTCGCACATGAAAATAGCTGTTCCTGAGCGTAGACGACATTGGGTAAGGTCTTGACATATTCAACCGTTGAAGGAACATCTACCGTTCTTCCGATATTTGCCCCACAATGACACACAAAGACGCCTATCCTTGGCTCTTCTTGGGAGACATCCCTTTCCTCAGGATATATTCTTTCTTTGGCCAGCTTCCCTCGCCTGTAGTCAAGGAATTCACCACAATTGGAGCCGGCTCCGCTGGCGCTCATTACTGCCTCGGGAATATCCATAGGACCCTGGAAGGCGCCGCTGACAAAAATTCCCGTGCGAGAGGTCTCAATAGGATTAACGGGATTTGGTTTGCAGAATCCGTGTGAATTGAGCTCGATGCCGTACGTATCAGTCCATTCCTCCACGTCACCAGGAGGGTTTAACCCAACGGACAAGACCACCAGATCGAATTCCTCCTCTTTTACGCCGTCATCAGCTGTAGCGTATTTTATGGTTACGTTTTTGCTTTCCGGGATCTCTTTCCCTATGGATACGTAGCTTCTAATAAACCGCGTCCCGGAAAGTTGCTCAGCTCTTTGGTAGTATCGCTCAAAATCCTTGCCGAATGATCGAATATCGTTATGGAATACCGTACACTCTGCCTCTGCGTTGTGATCTTTTGTCAAAATCACCTGTTTCTGGGTATAGGTACAGCACACACCTGAACAATAGCTGTTCCCGCCTTCGATAACCTGTCTGGACCCAACGCACTGAATCCAGGCTATTTTACTGGGATGCTTGTTGTCGGAAGGGCGCAGCACCACACCTTCGTGCGGCCCGGTGGCACATAACAGCCGTTCAAAGTCCATGCTGGTGACCACGTTCTCCATCATTCCGTAGCCATAGTCGCCCCTCACCCTAGGATCAAATGGCTCGAGGCCGGGAGACAAAATGATTGCCCCTACTTTTATTTCTATTTCCTCTTCGGTTTGATGAAGATCTATGGCTTCATTCTTACAAACGCCTACACAGGCAAAACATTTCTTGTCTTTAAGGTAAAGGCAGTTGTCATCGATATAAGGGATGAGGGGAACCGCTTGAGAATAGAATATGTGGACGGCTTTATTCGTTGCCAGGCTTTGATTAAATTTGTCATCGACCAAAACCGGGCAGTACTCCGTACAGGTCGTACAACCCGTGCATTTGTCTTCTATGATGTACCGGGGCTTCTTGATCAGGCTGACCTTGAAGTCTCCTGCTTCCCCTTTTACACCGTCGACTTCAGTATAGCTCAGGACCTCTATGTTTGGATGCCGGCCGACCTCGACCAGTTTGGGAGAGAGTATTCACATAGAGCAGTCATTGGTGGGAAAGGTCTTGTCAAGCTGGGCCATATGACCGCCAATGGCCGGTGATTTATCAACCAGATAAACCTTAAAACCGGTATCAGCCAAGTCAAGGGAGGCTTGAATACCACTGATCCCTCCACCAACAACCATGACGTCTCCAAACCCGCTGTCCTCACGAGTTTTTCGAAGTTGTTGAATTTTCTCTTTTATTAAAATTTCTCTTTCCACTTTCTATTACCCCATCATTTATTTTGGTGCCCGTAGTGTCCATCCAGAAATAAAATCAGACACAATGGTGTTTCCAGCGGTCATCAATCAGCCAAAACCTTGTTTTCATAAACATTGGGTTTAATATCTCGCTGCTTGCGGCGAGTCGTCATTCCGGCTAATCCTCCAAAAAGGGAGGATAAAAGTCGGAATCCAGAAATCATAACTGGATGCCGAATCATGCTGACTGTAAGAAATTGAGCCTCTACAGTCAGCGGCTGACTGTAAGAAATTAAGCATCTACAGTCAGCTACAAGTCCGGCATGACATCTGATACCCCGCTGCTCTGCGGCGGGGTAGTTCATTTGTCTTTTGCTGAAAGCCGAAAGCTGACAGCTGATCGCGCTCATCCATAAACGCCGGTTTATGGATGAGCCTTAGATTAC
>JAQYVK010000293.1 GCA_030145585.1 Desulfatiglandales bacterium
CAACACGATACAAAAGTAAAATGATTTAAATTATGAATATTCCCAAAAAATGATGAGATAAGGAAGCGAACGCTCTTTTAACCTTCATCATTCGATATTCCTTGTTCGATATTCGACATTCAAATAAGTCAGTCGGTAAACGCCCCCTTCCAGGGGGCTTCATGAGGCCTCCCGCTCTGCGGGAGGAGCCTCACCTTCCCTGTTAATTCAGAACTAAACCTCGATGAAAAGGCCTTGAGGTTTGGTTCTTTTTTATTTAATATGAAAGTATATGTTGAAAAGGAGTCTACCATGAGCCAGCAAGACAGTCCAAAATGCCCCCATTGCAGTTCTGAGATGAAAAAATGGCCAACCCCACAACTCTCAACCTGGAGTGCGGCTTTCCAATGGGTCTGCTTTAATGATGAGTGCCCTTACTTTGTGAGAGGCTGGGATTTTATGATGGAGTCTCAAAAAATCAAGGCCTCCTACAGGCACCGGATAGATCCGGACACGGGAGGTTCCGGCCCTCTTCCGGTTTGGTCCTACGATGCTCTTAAGAATCAGATTATTGAATAGAGGTTTTAATGAGCCAACATAGTCATATGTGTGTCATGCTCTATATTGTAGTCATTAGTTAATTTTCAAGAAATACTGATACCGGCTTTAAGCCATGCTGTTGAAGCGATTGGATATTTATGAAAAAGACAGGAAGAAATGATCCCTGCCCATGCGGAAGCGGGAAAAAGTTTAAAAAATGTCACATGGGCAAAGAAGATGAACTGATTTTGAACAGCCTCGAAGAAACATCTCTTGAGGATATGGGTGCCCGCATAACAAATCTTCCCCAGGTGCACTATGGTCGGTCGCTGGAGATGATCGATGCCCTGGATATCAAAGCGCTCACAGGGCAGTCCTTTGGCATCAAGTTCGTGGATATAGAAACGTATATCGATCTTAATCTTATTGGTAGTACACACCCGAAGGCAGCCAAAGGGAAGAGCGGCGGCGTTCTCATCAATCTCTACAAGACCCTTGAAGCTGACCCAAACAACCTCTATATTGCCATCTCCAACGACATTGAAGATTCCACGCTGGTGCACGAACTGGCCCACGCCCTGGACTATTTAGAAGGTTCTAAAATGATGCCGGGGACTCTGGAACCCTTGAGTCTGGAGTTGGGGATTCCGGTGGATCACCTGGAGCACTCGGAAGAGTTCGGGCGCTGGCTCGATTACCTCATAAAAAGGTTTGATGTGCAGTTGGATGCGGATGATGCCATCATATCCTATCTCCATCAGAAGGAGATGTTGATCAAGGGCAAAGAGATCCAGGAAAAAAACGGCATGATCCTGAAATCAAAATCGGACAGCATGCTAAGGTTTTTAAGTGATAATAGCGAAGAAATCCACGCTCTCATCCGCAATCTCCCCGGCTACATAGGATCAAAATCGGCCGAAGAATGATTCATCTGGAAATCTTTACGATCATACTCATATCATAGTTAAGCCTTGACGGCCCCATTAGATTGTTCTCAATAACATAAAAACAACATCATGATTTCCGTTAGGTATTGCAGGGAAAGCGAATATTAACCTTAAGAACCTATGTTTACGAAGGAGGTTAAAAATGGCATTCGAGGAATACCAAGGGGCAATGTTTAGCACAAAATGGCGATCTTCAGAAAGAAAGTACGGTGTTATCATCGAAGAGGATGTGAAGATTCCCATGCCCGACGGGGTAAAGCTGAGCTGTGATGTCTTTCGACCTGATAGTAATGAGAAGTTCCCGGCGATTTTGAGCGTCCATTGTTACCATCAATCAGGGCAGACCGGTCCAATTAAGCCTACGGCCATATCCACGGCGCAATGGCGGCATCCGGGCCAAGAGAGAACAAATGCTTCCTTAGAGAGTGGTGATCCCATGTTTTTCGCCCGTCGAGGATATATCCACGTGGTCTGTAACGTTCGCGGGACAGGCAAATCCGAAGGCAAATGGGATTTCGTCGGGCCAAAAGAGGTGCAGGACGTCTATGACAGCATAGAATGGGCGGCGATCCAACCCTGGTGCAACGGAGATGTGGCCATGTTCGGTGTTTCTTACTTTGCCTGGATTCAGTTGTTTGTCGCAGCGTTAAACCCACCTCATCTGAAAACCATCTTTTGTCCCTGGGGTGCGACGGATTTTTACAGGGACCTGTTTTATCGGGGGGGCATTCCGGCCTACATGTGGCCCATAGGGTGGAGCCAAACATCCTTGGTCTATGCCAATGCCCGGCCGGAGAATCACTGTAAGAATGAGCTTGGAGAAGAGGGTTACTACAAAGCCATAGCCGACCTGTTGGAGCAGGATGATATCAGAATGGTTCCGGAAATCGTTCAGGTCTTGAAGAACCCGGAGGCAGGCGCCAATCCTTTTATTGTCGATTTTCTCCTTCACCCCCTGTATGACAAATTCTGGGAAGAACGGACCGTCAATTATGAAACCATCAACATCCCGGCTTACATCGGGGCCTGTTGGGCCAACTTCGGTATCCATCTGCGAGGGGCCTTTCGGAGTTGGGAGAAATTAAACGTCCCGAAGAAAATGATTATCGGACCACCGATTTATCTGGATCGACCCCTCTATCAGCTCCAGCACGAAGCGGTAAGGTGGTTTGATCATTGGCTCAGGGGGATAGAAACCGGGATCATGGATGAACCGGCAGTGCGGCTCTTCATTATGGGAACCGGTGAATGGAAAGAGGCAACCGACTGGCCTTTACCGGAAACCAAGTGGACCCCTTTCTACCTTCATGAGGAGGGGCTTTTGTCCGAACATGAATTCTGGTCAAACGAGGGCAGCGACTCCTTTCATGACTCTCCATGGATGCGTGGAAATCTGAGATACAGCACTCCCCCATTGGTAGAGAATACGGAAGTGACGGGGCCTATCACATTGAAACTATATGCCTCTACCAACGATAAGGATATTCACTGGATTGTCTCCCTTTTAGAGGTAGATCCGGAGGGAAATGAGAGGTTGTTGACAAAGGGGTGGCTCAAGGGGTCACACCGGAATATGGATGTGGAAAATTCCAAACCTTGGGAGCCTTTTCATTTTCATAATAAACCGGAAGATTTAACCCCCGGTGAAATCTACGAATTCGATATCTCACTGGTTTCCACCGGCAATTTATTTAAAGCAGGTTCTCGCATTGTGCTCAAGATCAGTTGTGTTGACGATGAACCGACCAACCCCCTAGAGCTCATCGCGACGGGCAGTCTAAAGAGGCAATCCGTTTCCAGGATAACCCTGTATCGCAATGGTGATCATCCTTCTTGCCTGCTCCTACCAATCACAAAGGGAAACATCCTACAGACCTTCATGTCAGGAGGAAAGTTTCCCGGCTAGGGAATCGACCACAATCTAAATAAGGCAGACCACTACAAAATGGGGTTAGCATATCCTGCTAATCCCTTTTTCTCATGAATCCAATAACTGATTGACTCGAAGCTGTCTCAAATATTGGTAAGGGTTAAGTTTCCAATTCAGAAATGAGCAATTTTTCGTAATGTCAAGTCACGCAACGAATTAGGCGTCCCGCCCAACTAGAAGCGGGAACAACTAATTCCCCCGATTTATCCGCCTCAGGCGGATTGACGAAGAGATTTACCCGCCTCCGGTGGGTTGCGGAAAAGGGCCATTTCTGGATGGAAATTAACTACCCTTGCATGGCGTTGGGAAGAAGAAGCGCGATTTGAGGAAAAAATGAGAGAATAATCAGACAGACAAACATGGCCAACCAAAAAGGCCATATCCCCCTGAATATGGTGTACATCGGCACATCCTTGGCTACCCCTTTGAGGACAAAAACGTTGATACCTACCGGCGGCGTTATGAGGGACATTTCCATCATGATGACGATCATCACACCGAACCATATGGGGTCGAAGCCCAGATCCATCATCAATGGTTCAATGATGGGTATGGTGAGAACCAGTATCGCAAAACCTTCCAGAAACATGCCCAGGATCGTATAAAGGATAACAACGGCAGCAAGAATGAAATATTTGGATACCTCCAGCCCGGCCATAAAGGCGGCCAGTTCAGATGGTATACGAGTAATCGCCAAAAAGTACCCGAAAATGTAAGCCCCTATGACTATGATAAAGATCATGGCGGCAGTCTGGGCCGTCTGACTAAGGGTTTCGGCGAGGTTTTGACGGGTAAGACGTTTCTTCCCTAAGGCGAAAACAAAAGCTCCGAAGGCGCCGGAACCCGCAGCTTCTGTGGGTGTAAACACGCCAGTATAAATCCCCCCCATGACCAGCAAAAATAAAACCACCATTTGCCAGATGCCCTTCAAGGACACCATTTTTTCTTTAAAACTCGTTTTATCTCCACGAGGGGCCAGGTTAGGGTTGAGGAGAACACGAATGTAGATTGTTAGTACAAACAGCATGGCGAGAAGCAAACCGGGGAATATGCCGGCGATGAAGAGCTTGCCCACAGACTGTTCGGTGAGTATGGCGTAAAAGACAAAAGTGGTGCTAGGGGGGATCAATATCCCCAAAGTTCCGCCGGCGGCAACGGTGCCGGTGGCCAGGGCCTGATCATATTTAAATTTTTTCATCTGAGGTAGAGCCACAGTACCCATGGTCGCGGCCGTGGCAAGACTGGAGCCGGAGATCGCAGCAAAACCGGCGCAGGCCCCGATAGTCGCCATCGCCAACCCGCCACGCCGGTGACCCACCCACCGGTCTACGGTATGATAGATATCCCGGCCCAATCCCGAATGGGCGGCAAATTGACCCATCAGAATGAAAAGGGGGATGACACTTAGTGTATAAGAGGATCCACCCGCATAGAACGTTAAGCCCAAAATGTTAAGCCCGGCCTCAAGGCTGCCTAAATAGACATAGCCCATCCAGCCAACCAGGGCCATAACAAAGCCGATCGGCATCCCCGAGGCAAAGAGGAGAAAGAGAATACATATCCCGATAATGCCTACTACAATGGGATTCATTTTTGTAAAGCCCTCGCCAAGGCATGAAGAAAGTTCACGAAGAGCACCAAACTAAGGATTGCAACGCCAAAAGCCACGAACAAGACGAATGGGCTAATGGGTATGAACAGCTCGTGGGACACGTCATGCCTCCGCCATGTAGTCGCCGCATGAAGCACATTCCGCCAGGTTGCCAGAGAAAACAGACCCAGAGCCAGTAAATTGGTGATACTTTCGATAATGGCCTGAACCCTATCAGGGAGCCTCGAGATCACCAAATCGACGTTGACGTGTCCCTTTCTTGTCAGGGTGTATCCCAAAGATGCGAAGACTAAAAAAACCATCATGAACTCCGTGAGTTCATAGCTTCCTACGATTGGCTTGTTGAAAACATAACGCAGGAAAACATCCGTGACAGTGAGCAACACCATGATGATGGTCACACCCTGACCTGTCGCATGGAGTATTCGGCTTACCGCAAAGATTGGTTTTTCTACCAGGTTAGCTACCCGATTTACCCGGCCGTCCATCTTGGCCCCCTAGACCTGATCTATCATTTAAGCTCCATGATCGCATCGATGACTTCACGTCCCGGCAGTCCTTTAGCCTTCATATCTCCTGCCCATTGATTATATATGGGGGATACACGGTCGACCCATTTTTTAAATTCTTCCGGTGAAAGCGGTTCGATCACTTGGCCCTTGTCTTTTCCGATTTGAATCGCCTTGATCCGATCTTCATCATAGTCAATAGCAGACTGGAAAGCGTATCTTAGGCTAAGCCCATCGAGTATTTTCTGGATGTCCGGTGGAAGAGAATTATACTTTTTGAGGTTCATGGCGACTGCAAAGGGTGATGCATTAAGACCCATTGAGATGGAATATTTTGTGACATCATAGAGCCTGAAGGATACCATGGCTGTGAAAGCGGTGAGAATCCCATCGACAACCCCTTTTTCCAGAGAGGTGTAGGCCTCCGAAATGGGCATGGTTACAGGAATACCACCCAGTGCCTTTATGGTTGCCGACTGCATAGCCCCTGATGTCCTGATCTTTAGACCTTTCATGTCTGATAAATTGCGGACCTGTTTCTTGGTCGTGTGGATTGTAAAAGGTTCACTGACATAGAAGAAGAGCATTTTCGCGTCCTTAAACTCTCGCGCCAGATATTTCTTATAGATGTCTACAGCTAAAGCCGTGTTGACTTTAGCAGAGCCGCCACCAATTAAAGGAAGATCGAAAACTGAGGTTAAGGGAAATCGACCGGCCGTGTAACTTGGTATGAAAAATGAAATATCTGCGATACCACCGACCGCCATATCCCACTGCTCTTTTGGTTTTCCCAACGCCCCGCCAGGATAAAGTGTGATCTTAACCCTACCTTTCGTCAGCTCCGCCACCTCATCCGCAAATTTTTTATGCACACCATGAAGAGTATGCTTGGTAGGCATCCAATATGCGAATTTCAAATTTATTGTTTTGGTCGCAGCCGGCGCCGGTTGAATGCCGGTCATGAGAGTGATGGCAATGAAGAACCCTAGGAAAACTAACGATAGAGAGATTTTTGTCTTTTTATTGCTAATCATGTGATGTCCTCCTCTTTTAAATGTGTTGTTTTCGATTGCCTTTTTACCTTAGCCTCATATCCCCAAAGAACCGGGGTTCTATTCCCACTGACCCGCTCTCGGGTGGTTCTCACTGCAGCCTTAACCGTGATTAAATAGCAAGGCGTCTGAATATTGTCAAGCTGATAAGTAGGAAAACACTCCAAAGGAGGCATTGGGACTGTATCCCTTCGCCTCCTCTTTTGTAAAAAATTGAGTCATGCACCGACGGTATTATCGATCTCTATAAGTCTTCTTTGGTTGGAATCTTTGATTCACAGGATACACCCGTTTGACAGAGACCGCAACCGTAGCCATCGAACCCGAAATGGGATTTTACGTACTCCTGTGAGGTCGGTTTAATGAACTTGCGGCATTTCTCTTTGTCATGGCCTTTCTCTGAGAGGGCCCCGACCGGGCAACGGGGGATACATTGTTTGCAGAGGCCTTGGCTAAAAAAGAGGCAGTACTCCTGGTGATGGGTGTAGGGCCTTGGTGTCGGGGGGATGTCGATGTTAGTGACCACGGAGCCAACACGCATCGCCTTTCCAACAGGGGTGATCAGGCCGTC
>JAQYVK010000294.1 GCA_030145585.1 Desulfatiglandales bacterium
ATAATAAAACTGAACACTTCGGCTGATCACCCCAAGGATTTTTAAGGTCCTTCGGACTGGGTTTTGATGACAGCTGGTGATAAAATGTATGTACATTAACGTTTAAAGAGGTGAGACAAATGGATGACAAGGCCCAATTGATTATAGAGGGCAAGACCTACGAATTACCGATTTTGACCGGATCTGAAGGAGAAAAGGCGATCGACATCTCTGCCCTGCGCCAAGAGAATGGTTTCATCACCCTTGATGTGGGTTTTGCCAACACAGGAAGTTGTAAAAGCAGTATCACCTTTATGGATGGGGAGAAAGGGGTCCTTAGATATAGGGGCATCCCTGTAGAGCAACTGGCAGAGAATTCAACTTTCGTGGAGACTGCATACCTGTTGATAAACGGGAAACTCCCCTCCGAGGAAGAACTGACGCGATTTTCGGTCTTGTTGAATGACACCTCCCTTGTCCATGAGGATATGCGTCATTTTTTTGAGAGCTTTCCGAGGGGCGCCCATCCCATGGGGATTTTGTCTTCCATGGTCAACGCCATGCGGGCGTTTTATCCGGAAATCCCTGAAAGATCAGAAGAAGAAGAAATCAACGTAACTTTCACCCGGCTTCTCTCCAAATTGAGGACCATGGCGGCCATGTCTTATAAGATCTCGAGGGGGCACAAGGTCATTTATCCAAGGCATGACCTCAACTATGCTGCCAATTTCTTGAATATGATGTTTGATTCGCCCGTCAAGCCCTATTATATCGACCAGGACCTTGTCGATGCCCTCAATATCTTCTGGATTCTCCATGCGGATCATGAGCAAAACTGCTCCACTGCGGCGGTCAGATTGGTAGGTAGTGCACGGGTTAATCTGTATGCCGCTATTTCAGCGGGTATTAGTGCCCTTTGGGGGCCGCTCCATGGGGGCGCCAACCAGGCAGTGGTGGAGATGCTGAGCGATATAGAGGAAAACGGCGGCGATGTGTCCCCGTTCATAGCAAGGGCGAAGGACCGGAAGGACCCTTTCAGGTTGATGGGATTTGGTCACAGGGTCTATAAGACTTATGACCCAAGAGCGAAGATCATGAAGAAAACATGCGATCTCATATTGAGAAAGTTAAAACGTCATGACGCGTTGTTGGATATTGCCCAAAAATTGGAGGATGTGGCCTTAGAAGATCCTTACTTTATCGATCACAATCTCTATCCCAATGTAGATTTTTATACCGGCATTGTCCTGCGTGCGATTGGAATCCCTCTCAACATGTTTACGGTCATGTTTGCCATAGGGCGGCTGCCGGGGTGGATCAGCCAGTGGAAGGAGAGTATGGATGACCCTGGATGGAAGTTGCAGCGTCCCCGCCAAATTTATACGGGGCTTAAGAAGCGAGACTATACCCCCATGAAAAAGAGAGAAGGGTGATGAACCCCGACCAAGGGTCGGGATTCCTGCTGTTCGTGGGACAGCCAATAAGCCCGCATAATTTAGGGACTCTATCTCCAAAGATTTTTTGACATACATTTTCCTTCAAAGAGTAAAAGTCATTTTGTCTTTTTCTGGTTGGGAGAAAATGGAGAAGGTATTTGGAAAACCCGGTATCGACGTTGTTAGACAAGGAAAGACTTGACGAGCTTTTTAGACTGTATCACCATCGGTCGTTTGTCCATCCGGATCCCCTCGAATTCCTTTATGGTTATCCTAAACTTCAGGATAGGGAGATCGTGGCCCTCATCGCGTCATCCCTCGCTTATGGGAGAGTGGCTCAGATTCTGAAAAGCACATCCTCTGTCCTCGAACGAATGAGTAAGTCACCGTTCTCTTTTCTCCATCATTCCACTCGCAAACAATTGTTTTCATTGTTTTCAGACTTCAAGCATCGATTTACGACGGGCGAGGAATTGGTCTCGATGCTATGGGGCTTAAAACATGTTCTCATGGAATACGGCTCTCTCCATAATTGTTTTGTTTCAACTTTGGATGATGAAGACGATATCATTTTGCCGGCCCTTTCGCGGTTTATGGTGCTGTTCAGGAAGAACATGCCGGGCGTTCGAAACAGTCTTTTGCCTTCACCGGACAAGGGGAGTGCCTGTAAGAGGTTGAATCTGTTTTTACGCTGGATGGTAAGGGAGGATGAAGTAGACCCGGGAGGGTGGGGCGATGTCCCAACAGCCAAGCTAATCATTCCTCTTGATACCCACATGCACAAAATCGGCCTCATGCTACACCTGACCGGACGGAAGCAGGCGGACATAAGGACGGCGATTGAGATCACCCAAGCCTTTAGGTCGATAGTGCCGGATGACCCGGTCAGGTATGATTTTGTGTTGACCCGTCTGGGGATTCGGGGAGAAATTGACCCGGAGGCTTTTTTCAAAGCATGAGGGAACAGGGGCTGTAAATAAACAACGATTTAGGCCTGTTGATTTATTTTGATCTAAACCCACCGATTCTATCGGTGGACCCGAAAAGGTTCACCCGTTCCAGCGAGAATAAAAAATACTCGTTAGCGGCAGAGTAAAGCATTTTTTGAACGTCCAACATCGAACATTGAACATCGAATGATGAACTTGCTCGCGCAGCGCAGGCGCTTGCGCCGCGTGTCGCTCGGCCATTTTATAAAAAATTTAGCATGCCTTATTCAAAATTCGACGTTGGACGTTGGATGTTCGACGTTCCTAGTCTTTTCGTTTTAACAGTAGCGTCCTTGATATAGATTAGTATTCTTGATAATCGCATTGTTTTCAGACCCCTTCGAGGGGTCTTCCAGAGGCCTTCCGCTCTGCGGGAGGAGCCTCACTTTTTTTTGTCAAATAATCATCTAGGGCATTTCGAAGGGTTTCCACAGCAAGAAAGGCCAAATGTTCATCATCCTTTGGAATGCGGCCCAGTCTGTGAATGACGGCTTCTCCGGTGATATCCTTGATTTCTTCCGGTTTTTTCCCGATGGCTATCTCAGCCGCGATCGAACCACACACGGTACTTGA
>JAQYVK010000295.1 GCA_030145585.1 Desulfatiglandales bacterium
ATCATGGTGCGCATGCGATCCGAGGCATTTTGAGAATGATCGGCGATATGCCCAATATGGTCCACCAACGTGACCAGGTGATAAACATCCAGGGCTTCCTTGATCGTTGAAAAGATCTTGTACTTAATGTCCCGCTCCAAAACGTCCGCCTCCCTTTCATCCTGCCGAATATGTCGAACAATACTCTTCATCTTGGTCCTCAGATCATCGGTTCTATGCTTGAAAAATTGCGACCCAAGGGCGACCAAGTCAGGGAGCTTTTCAATGGTCGGGATCACCGCTGTTACCAGATGGAGAATATCGCCCGACACCTCATCCGATATGCTCCTGGGCCGAAATGAGAGCCAGAACAGCGCTTCCTCCACTTCATCCAGGACATTGTCCTGTTCCTTGAGGTATTGCATAAACTGGAATTTGTCCACAGGCATGAGGATTCCCCTTGGGAGGTGGTTTCGAATGTTGCGTTTAATGGCATCGGCCTCACTCTCCAGGTGCGCTACCTCTTCAGTCAACATGTCGAAATCTTTGCACTTCTCATCTATGTGGCAGACGGTGGCCTCTTTGAAGAGCTGGGCGCATTTCTTGACCTTGTCCGCATGCTCCTGAAGCTTTTCAAAAGGAGATTTTATAAATAGAGAACTAAGTATTAAACGCATTGTTTTCCCCCTATAGTTTATGGTGTACGGTATAAGGTATACGGTGTAAGGCCTGAAACCATAAATCAGGTAGAGAAAACCACTGTGCCGTAAACCCTATACCGTGAACCATGAACCTTTTAGTTTGATCTAAACCCACCGCTTATAGCGGTGGACCCGGAAAGATTTTACCGTTCCGGCGAGAAAAAATACTCGTTAGCGGCAGATTAAAGCATTTTTTGAACGTCCAACATCGAACATTGAACATTGAACATCGAATGATGAACTCGCGTCGCTCGGCCATTTTATAAAAAATTTTAGCATGCCTTATTCAAAATTCGACGTTGGATGTTGGATGTTCGACGTTCCTATTCTTTTCGTTTTAACAGCGGCGTCCTTGATATAGATTAGTAATCTTGATAATCGTATCGTTTTCAGACCCATTCGAGGGGTCTTCCAGAGGCCTTCCGCTCTGCGGGAGGAGCCTCACTTATCCCTCGTCCTTGCCCCCTTGGCTCCTTGGCCCCTCGAATCCTTGGATAATCATTCTCTACCAAAAGCCATATTGATCGAATCCGTTGTAAACGGACAAAAGTTTCAATTCAAGCTATAGCAAAAAAAGTGTAAGGAGTTTATATAACAACATGGCCAGCAGGATCGTGAACGGAAGGGTTACGATCCAGGAAAAGCCGATATTTTTTAGAACACGCAGATCCAGCGCACCCATACCCCGCATGATCCCAACACCCACAACAGAACCGACCAGCACGTGGGTGGTTGAGACGGGAAGACCGAGCCGAGAGCAGGTTAGAATTGTGGTGGCTGCCCCCAATTGCACACAAAAGCCACGAACCGGCGTGAGTTCCGTGATATTCTTACCGATAGTCTCCATCACCCGTGCGCCGAAGACCAGAAGACCTCCACCAACAGCAATACCCCCGATAAAGAGCATCCACATGGGGACCTCCACCTGTAAGGCCACGGATTTAGTCGTGACTACGGAAAATATCGCTGCGAGAGGGCCGATGGCATTGGCAACGTCATTGGCTCCGTGGGCAAAGGCGACGTAGCAGGCAGTGAGGATCTGAAGTTGAGCAAAAAAGGCTGTTACACCATCACCTTTGTGGAGGCTGTTTTCGGGATTATTGTGACGAAGCCTCCTTCCCATCCAGACACGCCCAAAGACACCCGCTAATGCGGCGCAGGGAGTGGTCAGCAGCAATGTCTGGAAAAATCCGAATTCCAGGTGGAGGTTTTTCAGCCCTTTAAATATGACCGATAGGATGAGCACCAAAAAGACCAAAAAGATCAGGTATGGGGCATAGCGCTTTGACGCTTTTTCAGGATCTCCGGCCGACAGGATCTTTTTTTCCGTAAAATAGTATGTCCCGCCTGCGATGGCTGCCCCAGCGACGGGGGATATGATCCAGCTCAGGGCGATCGAGATGATTTTTCCCCAGTTTACGGCACCCGCTCCAACCCCGATGATGCCGAATCCCACGACCGCCCCAACGATCGCCTGGGTGGTGGAAACGGGTAGGCCAAAGTAGGTGGCCAGATTGACCCAAATTCCGGCTGCGATGAGGGCCGCAAACATCCCGATCATCAGCTTCGTGGGCTCCCCCGCCAATAAGGACGGATCGATCATCCCTTTGCTGATGGTATTGGTCACATAACCACCGGCAAGCATGGCCCCCAGGGTATCGGCGACAATCGATATCAACACCGCCTGTTTGAGCGTGAGGGAACCTGAGCCGACCGAAGTGCCCATGGCATTGGCCAGGTCATTGGCGCCAATGTTGGCCGCCATATAAAGGCCGACCAGGGTGGCTAAGGATAATAAAACGATGTCTACGATCATGACAATATTGGGTGAAAAAAATCCTTTTATAGGAGCCTGTCGGCCTGAATAAGGCGAAACCTGGGTTCCGGTTGCGCCAGTCGCAGCCTAAGATTCAGCGGTCTAAAAAGCTTGATTGTCCTGCTTAATAAAAGGGCTAATCTAAAATGATAGATTAGCCCTTTTCACAGATTGAAAATATGACCTCAAAATCGTCATGAAGAGTGTACTCTTACCCCACTTTTAAGACCATCGCAGCTGAGGTATCTCCTGCGGCA
The DNA here is from genome assembly GCA_030145585.1 of Desulfatiglandales bacterium. Lineage (GTDB taxonomy): Bacteria > Desulfobacterota > DSM-4660 > Desulfatiglandales > HGW-15 > JAQYVK01. Next base: position 2,754 of record JAQYVK010000295.1, read on the forward strand.
CATCCGGCCCAAAGACAATAGCCACCACCAAGCATGACCACTTCTTCCAACATCTCTGCAATGTTCCTTCCGGCTGTGGGGCTCTGTGGATGCCCGTAGATGAGAGAACTCCCGTAATTATTCATATTCATCACATCGATTCCCATCTTTGTGGCCATATTAATATCATTGATGACAAAGGGATTATGGGTCTTGATCGCCTTCATATCCTCTACTTTTAGCCCCGCATTTTTAAGTGCCATTTCGGCGGCTGGAACGGGGGCTGCAGCCATGAAGCCCTTATCGACCCTTGCGAAACCGTATGAACAGATCTGAATCTCGATGGAAGGGTCCTTACTCAATGCCTTTGCCTTATCCTGTGTGGTTATGATAAACCCACAGTTTCCATCCCCCGGATGGGTCTGCGTTCCAAAAGAGAGCACGCCTCCCGGCTCGGCCGGTCGGAGCTTGGCCAGTCCTTCAGCCGTTGAAGGCATAACGCCCTCATCCTCTTCCACCAAACGGGTCTTCTTTCTTGTGACCGTCACCTCAGCGGGAAACATATACTTTTTCTGAAAAGCTCGATCATCCGCCAAGGCATCCTGATATTGTTCATATCTCCTCAGGCCAACGGCGTCACATTCCTCCTTCGTGGTCCCGAGTTCCTTGGCCACGTTTTCGGCCGTCTGGATCATTTTCAGCCCGGCATGAGGATCCTTATTGAAATTGTCCATCAACCAATTCTCAGACTGCACCTCTCCGCCCGGCCCGAGAGGATTTGGCCAGACCATGTGAGCGCCGTTGGAGCAGCGATCCGACATGAGGGCAAAGGCAGTCTCGTATGTCCCCGCTTCAATATTCACGGCGGCAAGGTGGATACAGGTGGTTGAGGTGGTGCATGCCTGGTTAATCATAAGACCCGGCAGGTTAATCTTGCCGTCGACCAGCAGAGCGGCGGCCCAGGTGTGGCTGTAAAACATGCGAGGTTGTGCAATGGAGATGCCGTAGTACAAATAATCCAGCATCTCAGGATCATAATTTTTCTTTGCCATCCAATTCTTGGCGGTGTTCGCCCCCAAGACGATTGCATTATCATTGGCCATGCTTCCCTGCCAGCGACAGAATGGGCTTGAGTAATAACCATTGTAGGGTATAAACGCTTTAGTCAACATTTCATCATCCTCCTTTACTGCGCAGAGCGCAGAGCGCAAAGCGCATAGCGTATTTTCTTAAACCTTAGACCAAATGAAAGGTCATCCAAAACTATATAAACGAAACAACAAAGTCAAATGAACTTTGGCGCCCCACCCGAAAAAAGAGACAGTTTTTGCGCTATGCCCTCTGCGCTATGCCCTCTGCGAGGTCATCCATCACTCCATTTTCCATATTTTTCCCTGAGAACGTGATGTTGGATTTTGCCCGTTCCAGTTCTTGGCATGTCGTCATCCCGGATAAAATCGACAGACTTCGGCCGCTTATATCCGGCAATCTTTCCTTTCGCGGCATCAAGGATATCCTTGGCCAGTTCATCTCCCGGCTCGTAACCGTCGTTTAAGACCACAACCGCCTTCACCGCCTCGCCCCATTTATCATCAGGCACGCCTATGACGGCAAGATCTTGTATGGCCTCATGGGCCCCGACAACGCTTTCAACTTCCGAAGGATAAACGTTCTCTCCGCCGGTGATTATCATATTGGCCTTCCTGTCCACCAGCACGTAATACCCATCCTCATCCCGCTTCACCATGTCCCCGGCAGAGAACCACTCCCCTTCAAAGACCTCCTTGGTTTTCTCGGGTTCTTTCAGATACTCCTTGAATATGATGGGTGTCCTGTAAAAGAGCTCCCCCACTTCACCGTCCGGGACCTCGTTTCTGTTTTCATCGAGTATCCTGATCCGGTCCGCCCCAAAGATTTCCTTACCGATGGACCCTAACTTTTTAAATTGGTCTTCAGGCCTGAGCAGGGTCGCCAAGCCGCCCTCGGTACTTCCATAAGCCTCCCAGAGTTCCGCGTTTTTGAAGTATTCCATGATGGCGGCCTTTAAATCCTTTCTGGCCGGCGCCGAGGAAACCAATAACTGACGGATAGAAGAGACATCGATGCTGTTTTTTAATTCATCGGGCAGGGCCAGCATCATAATGTAATGGGTCGGAACAAGGGATGTGAAGGTGATTTTGTATTTGTCGATGGTCCTCAGAAGATTTTCCGGGTCAAAGCTGACCATGTTGTAGACAAATACGGGGGCCGTGAGCAGGGTATAAGCGAAGGCATAATAAATGGAATTGACGTGGCACATAGGCATGACCAACATCACTTTGTCCGTAGGACGAACGCCCATATTGATATTACTCAGGACATACTGACCGTGGTAACTCTCATGGGTCCTGACAACACCCTTTGGCCGACCCGTTGTACCGGAAGTATACATGATGGTCCAGGTATCATCACTATCCACCATGATATCCGGTTCTTGCGGGGATGACCCATCGAGCCATTCATCGTATCCCCTGTATCCTTCCGGGACCGGCCCGGCTCCCAAATAGATATACCCGCTCTCCGGGACTGGGAGCTTTTCCTTGAGCCCATTTATCAGCTCAACAAAGGGCTCTTCTACTATGAATGCCTTACACTCCGAGTGGTTGACGATATACTCTATTTCCGGCGCTGCAAGTCTGAACATGACCGGTACGGCGATTTGCCCCCCCTTTGCGCATCCCGCATAGATATCCATCCACTCGCCCCTGTTATAGGCGATAATGGCAAAGGGATCTCCATGGCCAACACCCAGGTCCTTGAGACCGTTAGCCGCCCTGCAAGACCTCTCATTCCAGGCCTTGAAGGAGTATTCTTGGTGCATATCCTGCCATCCCAATTTTTCCGGGTAATTAATAGCATTCATCTTTAAGACAGTTCCTGCATGCATCCATTTACTGACAGTCATGTTTAATTACCTCCGTTCGAAAAAAATTCAAAAACAACCCAAAAAAATACAAATTATCACGAAACCACGAAAGAGGGAAAAATGGAAAAATTATTAACCACTAATCTACACTAATTGACACTAATTACTAAGAGCAGGAGACAGGATACAGAAGACAGAATTCAGTAGGATTGTTTAACATTCCCGCGTTGCGGGAGTTCAAGATTAATGAATCTTGAACAGTGGGATAAGGCCTTAAAAGAATAATGAACTCGTTCATTATGTCTTCAAAGGCCTTATCCCAATAGGTGAAACAATCTTTTCCTTCCCTTTTAATGTTATTTATATCCTGATAATCCTGTAAATCTGCGTCCAATACATTTTTTAAATTTCGTGTTTTCGTTTCTTCGTGATTTCGTGATAAGGTTTTCGCTATGCGCCATGCGCTATGCGCTCTGTTCCATTGCAAAAAGCGCCGCTCCAAGAGCTCCCGTGTGTTGGGGAAATTGGGGCACCAACACCTCTCTTTCAATGGTTTCCTCTACCATCTTGACCAGGAATGGATTGTGGGCGACCACACCACCCGTCATAACCACCTTGTCGGTCAGTGAGTCCATCTCCATGATCCTTTTGATCACGGATAAGAAAAGACCTTTCACGATATCGGACACCTGTTTCCCCTGTCTGATTTTCTCCAATACCTCGGTGGCCGAAAAAACCGTGCAATAGCTGCCCAGTTCAACCATGTTTTTCGACTGCATGGCCAGACCGTCCATATCCTCGATGGGGATATCTAATCGCATGGACATCTCTTCAAGGAATGCACCGGTGCCGGCCGCACACTTTCGATTCATCTTGAAATTGGTTCGCCTACCAGACCGGTCCACCTTGATGATTTTGTTGTCCTGTCCACCGATATCTATAATGGTGATGGCCATAGGGAAATAATGGTAACATCCTTTGGCATGACAGCCGATCTCGGTTTTAGTCCCTTGGGAAAAGGGGACATTTTTTCTTCCATACCCCGTTGAAACCGCCCCAACAATATCCTTTTTTTCTCTATTGGCCATTTTGAGGGAGGACTCGAGACAAGACTCGGAAACAGCGGCGAAATCCGTGCCAGATTTTCTGACGGCATGACCGATCAATGCCTTATCGGCATCGAGGAGGGCAACCTTGGTTCTCGATGCCCCTACATCCACTCCCACGAATACTGGCCGCGAATCCATATGATGTTCATCATCTCCGATTGATTTTGTGAAAAGGGTTAGTTTTATTTCTCACCCGCTCCCGTTGGTCGCTTTCCCTCGACCATGCTCGGGATCGTTCGAGAGCACACCGCCTCCGGTACGGAGGCAGAACACAGAGAAAATAATTATTTTTGGTCTGATTCGTTGAGATGACGAATCAGACCAACCATCATCCTGCAACAAACTGCTGCCTTCAGTTTGGTGCAGGGCTAACCAAGATCCAATTTAATGGCTAAAGCAATATTGAGTCCCGCGCCAGCGGGATGGCAAATTGATCTGAATTCCCCTCTCAGGAATTCAGATCAAATAGACTCGGTGAGCCCTGCGAGCTCTGCGAGAGGTAAAAAGGCCCTTTTAGGGGTGGCCGTTAACTGTGACTTGGCTTTTAATACAACCCCCTGCGCCCTGCACAGGGGAAAAAATGATCTTTAAATACCTTGCGCCTTGCGCCCTATGCCCTGTGCCTTTTTTTCACTATCTCTCCTCTAACTGTTCGATAAACGCTTCGATGTTGGTTTTTGCCTGCTCTTCGGAGTAACATCTCAGATCATTCAAGTCACCGTTTATGGTGAGGGTGGGAATGCCCAACTTTTTGCACAATCGTTCAGGCATGCCATATCGGTTATTGGAATTATTAGGGCAGGTCTTTGCGTCATGAAAGATCATGCCGTCAAACTTGAAGAGATCGTGACAGTCCTTAATATATTTCTCTTTATAAGCCTCATCCCTGACAATGAACAGCTCTGTGTAGGCCAGCGCCATGGTTTCAAAGGGCTCTTCCGGGTCCAGCTGGTCAAATATCCAGCTATTACAATAGGTGGAAGCCACAATGCAGGCTTTTAAAGAGGCGAATTGTTCTGAAAGGGGCCTAAGCTTCCCCCAGACGGGCATCCCTTCCCAATAAATCCTGTGCTTCTCACCGTCAATGGCCCCTACACCCCCGCTTATCCTCTCTTGCAGCTCAGGAAGGAGCAGGTTGTAATAATCGATCGCTTCCTTTGTTCCCCGCGCCACCACCGCTGGCCCCATATGGATGGTGGCATCGAAAAAAGTCCAGGGTGAGGGTAGGGCCGAACCGCATTCGAGACAAGCCCGCCATAATTGGGAGGTCTCTCCGGATAGGCGGACCGCCTCTTTAAAGCGGTCCATGTCAATTTTTTCGCCGGAGACCTCCTCCAATTGAGGGATCAGGTCCTCTATCTGACAGGCGATGTCTTTGGTTTGATAATCCCTAATTGGGCCGATGCCCCTGTGGGTGTTTACCCCTATGAGGGGGACTTTGAATTCCCTCGAGTACCACCCGAACCAGTCCTGGACATCCCTGCACTGATTATTGTTGAAAACCAGGATGTCAGGCTTGGGCACGGATTCGATGCCATAGACCTTGGTAAGGGGCGTTTTCTTCTTGAGAAAGGCCCCAATATCACTGGTAAGGTATGAACAGATATCGGGTGAATAACCCATAGCATTGGCATAGGGTATGAGCTCTGCCGCAATGCGAGTGGCGCCCAACATAGCACCATGGTTCTCGGGGAAATAGACCAAAAAACCCATGCCCCTCAAGAGTTCCGCCGGACCGGTGCTGGTACACCAGGCGATCTTCCGGGACCCTGTTTTTGCGGCCTCATCCAACTCGTAAAAATGATCAGCCATCACCTTTTTTAAGGTCTTGGTC
>JAQYVK010000296.1 GCA_030145585.1 Desulfatiglandales bacterium
GACCTATTACCTGCAAAAGTTTTCTGATGACGAACACATGGCCCTCATCCGGGGAAGAATGTCCGATTCAGACATGGAGACCCTTTTCAACCTTTTAGGAAAGCTCATGAAGCAATATCTGACAAAAGAAGAATATCACTCGGTTTTCCTCAAGGATGAAAGGTAATTAATGCCATGAACCATCAGCCATGCCGATGGTCAAGATATTGCTATGCATGTAAGGTAGTGATTTTGAATGTATTATTGAATAAAGCTTCCGCCTTCACCTGCCCGTCCTCCAAAGCATATCTTCAGCGGAGGACAGGAGCCGGCCCGTCAATAGCGGGCAGGCTATGGCGGGACAGGCAAATGACAAAATCCAAATGTCAAATAAAATCCAAAATCCTAATGTCCAAAAAAGGAAGTGAACAGTAACCAGGGAACAGTGACCAGAGAGAAAAACAAATGAACTTTCATGAAAGCATGAAATCAGAAAGACACGAAATAATTATTGGATTCAAATTTATTTTACTTTCGTGTTTTCGAAATTTCGTGTTTTCGTGATTGTTTGTTTTGGCATTTGTCATTCATTTGGAATTTGGACTTTGACATTTGTCATTTAGTTCCATTTTATTTACATATTTGGTCCCTTTTAGTGTCATGATTCAAGCCACCCTTTTTAGGGGTGGTAGTTGACTTACCGTTCATTCCCCGAAGACCCGCTTGTACACATCCTGATAAGTATTGTAGGCGTCGTCTCCAAAGCAGACAAAGACGACTTTGGTCAAGGTCTTATCATTATCAAGGATTTTTTTTGTCTCCTCCATCGCGATTTCGGTCGCCCTCTCTAATGGAAATCTGTAGGCACCAGTACTAATGGAGGGAAAGGCTATGGTCTTTACGCCAATACCGAGGGCCTCCTTGAAGCTGTTCCTGTAGCAACCGGCAAGGAGATTTTCCTCGTTTTTGTGGCCTCCCGCCCAAACGGGTCCCACCGTATGAACCACCCACTTGGCCGGAAGACAATATCCTTTGCTGATCCTTGCCTCACCCGTAGGGCACCCCCCTATGTTTCTTGTTTCCTCCAAGAGCTCCTGCCCTGCTGCCCGGTGGATGGCACCGTCTACACCACCGCCTCCAAGTAAGGATTGGTTGGCGGCGTTGACAATAGCATCCACCTTCTGCTTGGTGATGTCACCTTTTTCGATCCGCACCCTTTCTTTCATAGTTATCCCCCTTTCTCCCGAAGGTTGCACCTAACGAATTTTGTCCCATAATACTCTTGTTCAAAAAAAAAGTTGCTGGACGCAAGGCGTAGATTCGCAACGCCGTAGGTTGGGTTGAGCCCTTGCGTTGGTTGATGGGTTTCGAACCTCAACCCATCCTACAAGGGAGGCTTTGAAAATAGGCCATGAGGCCGGGCGAAACCCAACAAACCGTTTAATCATAGTATAGGTCAATCAATGCTTATTTTAGGCAGGATTAAACCGATTTACAAGGGATCTGTTCTCCTATGACCCAATATCAGAACATTGTCAAAGACATGTTGCACAGTTCACCTCTTTTGTGGTTTTAGGATAAGTATTTCAGGAAGTTATTCTGGGTTCTGACTCCCTTGGCCGCCATAGCCTGCCCGCCAGCGGTGGGTAGGCGACGGCGGCTGGCTCGTGACTCCTGTCATACCATTTTAATTTGACAGGAAGGGGTGTTCACCATAAACTGCTGAGGCGTTTTTTGGTCTTAGGAAACCGGGCCCTCCGGATTCGAACGTTATCCATGATAAGAGAAGGAGATAAAAAGATGTTTAAACGAATCGATCATGTGGAAATTATCCCGAGCGATGTGGAACAAACCATCGATTTTTATGTCAATATTCTGGGTTTCAAGGTAAAAAGCAGACATGAGATCAATAGGCCGCCAATGAAGGAAATTGTTTATATTGAGTTGGGCGATACGGTCATCGAATTGATAGCCGTTGACAATCCTTCCCCAAAATCCGAGGAACCCTGGCAGGTCCAATACCGGGGAATTGCCCTTGAGGTGGAGGATATGGACAAGGCCGTAGAACATCTAAAAAGCAAGGGCATCGAAATAGTCATACCGCCGGTGGATTTGGGTGACTCCTTCAGGGGAGAAATAAGGGACCCGGACGGGCTTATTATCGAGCTCAGGGAGTGGAAATAGGTTGAGGGAAAATTGGGGATACTTCTCGTAAGCTCCCGCATCAGTCGGGAGATCCGAGGTGTATCTTCACGCTCAATTAGAGTAAAAGAATAAACGGCTCAAAACCACCCAACCCCCCAAGAAGAAACAAGAAACAGGAAGCTCTGTACCTGTAAAATCCTATTGACAGGACCTAAATACCTGTTATTATTTTTTGCTATTCTTTTTTTGGTGAGGAGATCATGAACGAAACTTTAAATGGCTCAGTCTTGGTTGTAGGGGGTGGAATTGCGGGCATGCAATCGGCCCTCGATCTGGCTGACTCCGGATACTATGTCTATCTTCTTGAGAAGTCCCCTGCCATAGGCGGAGCCATGGCCAAACTGGACAAGACCTTTCCAACCAATGATTGTTCCATGTGAATTATCGCTCCGAAACTGGTCGAGGTCGGCCGGCATCTCAACATAGAAATGTTAACCTTGTCATAGCTCTTAGAGGTTAAGGGGGAACAAGGGAACTTCGATGTAGAAATATTACAACAGCCCCGATATGTGGATTTTGTAAAGTGCATCGGTTGCGGGACCTGTTCAGAAAAATGTCCCAAAAAGGTGGATGACTCCTACAACGAGGGGTTGGAGAAGCGAAAAGCCATCTACGTCCCCTATGCCCAGGCAGTGCCTCTCAAGTATGCAATTGACAGGGATCATTGCATCTATTTCCAAAAGGGAAAGTGTAAGGCCTGCGAAAAATTTTGTCCCACGAATGCCATCAAATTTGAGGACTCGGAAAGTACCAAATCCTTGAAAGTCGGGTCCATCGTTCTGGCGCCCGGATTTCAGACCTTTGATCCCTTAAAATTTGACAAATATCGATATGCCAATCACCCCAATGTGATCACATCCATAGAATTGGAACGGATTCTGTCCGCTTCAGGGCCTACCATGGGACATTTGGTCCGACCTTCCGACGGGAAAGAGCCCAAGAATATAGCATGGTTGCAGTGTGTGGGCTCCAGGGACATCAACCAGTGTGATCATGGTTATTGCTCTTCGGTATGCTGTATGTATGCCATCAAAGAGGCGGTCATTGCGAAGGAGCATTCGGCCAATGGTCTGGATTGTGCCGTCTTTTACATGGACATTAGAACCCACGGCAAAGATTTTGAGCGTTACTACGATGGCGCCAAAGAAAAGCATGGGGTCCGCTTTATCCGATCTCGAACACACGTTATAGAGCCGATTGAAGAGACAGGCCAACTATTGATCAAATATGCAACCGAGGGGGGAGATCTCCTCAGAGAGACCTTCGATATGATTGTCCTATCGGTGGGTCTGGAAACCCCGTCAGAACTCTTGGACCTGGCGCAGAAATTGAATCTGGATCTGACCGAGGGGGGATTCTGTCAAACGGAATCCCTTCATCCGACAGCCACTAACCGGGAGGGTATTTTTGTCTGCGGTGCCTTTCAGGGCCCCAAGGATATCCCACAGTCCATTATTGAGGCCAGTTCGGCCGCCGCCGCTGCCGGGTCAGGCCTGAGCCCGGTTCGGAATAGCCTGACCAAAGCCAAAGAAGAAATACCCCAAAGAAATGTCATTGGTGAAAGGCCCCGGATCGGTGTTTTTGTCTGCCATTGCGGCACCAACATTGCGGGTGTGGTCGATGTTCCCGGAGTAGCAGAATACGCCAAATCCCTTCCCTATGTGGAATACGTCACGGACACTCTCTATGCCTGTGCCCAGGATACCCAGGAGTCCATTTCCCAGGCCATCAAAGAGAACAACCTCAACCGGATCGTCGTTTCTGCCTGTACGCCTAAGACCCATGAAGCTTTGTTTCAAGAGACCCTCATCGATGCCGGTCTCAATAAATATCTTTTTGAGATGACCAACATCCGCAACCAGGATTCCTGGGTCCATAAAGACAATCCGGACCTGGCCACGGAAAAAGCAAAGGATCTCGTGCGCATGTCCGTGGCAAAAGTGGCCCTCATGGAATCCCTCAGGGAGACTGCGCTGGAGATCAACCAGAAAGCCCTCGTCCTGGGAGGTGGTGTATCAGGACTGGTATCTGCGAAGACACTGAGCGAACAGGGTTATCAGGTATGCCTTGTGGAGAGA
>JAQYVK010000297.1 GCA_030145585.1 Desulfatiglandales bacterium
ATGAAGAAGACAATAGTTATGGGCACTGCCATCGCTGCATTTCCGACAGTAATTGCACGTGAGAGCCAGGCGAAGAATATTGCGAAAGTAGTTGTTCACCCTAATGTGGATAATCTTCGAGTTGTCGGTATTACCGATACCGCTATGACCAAGGCTTACAAACCCGTTTCTTCCTGGGCAATCCAAGATAAACTTGTGGTCTCAAAAGCGGTATGGGAAAACATCGACAAGTTAGCTTGTGGCCTTGCTGAAACGGGAAATCCTACTGAGGCATGGCGTAGCATCTTTATAAAGCCGCCCGGTAAATCGTGGTCCGATACGGTGGTGGCGATTAAGACAAATAATATAGCCCTGCAGCATACACGTAGCGCTGTCATGGCAAAGATCTGTCATACGTTGACTCATATGCTGGGCGTGAGTCCGTTCAACATAAGCATCTACGACGCATGCCATGGCAGTACTATACGCAAGAACACGCCTTTTTTAGGTCTTCCTGAAGGATGCAGGATGGAAAACAAGTGGGGCGGAAGCTCTTCTTTAACGTCTATACCAGCGCCGTGGAAAAACGGCAAAGAAAAATCAAAGTGTCTTAAACATCTGGTGGATGGCTCAGTGGATATTCTTATAAATATAGCCATGTGCAAAGGACATAGCCAAAGGTTTGGCGGATTCACCATGACCATGAAAAATCATTTTGGAACCTTTTCTCCAAGTCCAGGTCATGAGAAAGGAGGTCAGGATTATCTCATTGCCATTAATCGAACTCCTGAAATTCTCGGTGCAATGGACAAGCAAACGGAGAAAGTCCTTTTCCCGCGCCAACAGCTCTGTCTCGTAGATGCACTCTGGGCCAGCAAAGGTGGCCCTGGAGGCAATCCTACTCATCAGCCAAACTTCCTCGCCATGGGTGTTCTGTCTCCCATCGTGGACTATCAGGTGGCGACCAAGTTTCGAGGTGAAAGGATGGGTTGGCAACCCAATATGAAGACGACCCATCGAATGCTGACGGATTTCGGCTACGATGCAAGCGACCTTCCAGCTGGGGGTAAAATCATAGAGCTTTAATCTGAGGGACATGCAGGGAAAGGTAGGCATCTACAAAAATACCATCTACTTGAATTTCCAGAGTGGCTTAACATATTTTGAGAATGGAGAAGTGTCCATGAAATATCAACATTTGGAGGTTATAAGTGCGGGACCTATTGTCAAGGTTATCCTCAGCCGACCAGGAACCTTAAATACCCTGTCGGCGCGTATGCTCAAAGAATTGTCAGAGGTGGCTTCCAGCTTTCAAAGTAATCGGGTCGCCCGTGTTGTTATACTGACCGGGGCAAAAGGTATGTTCAGCGCCGGATTAGACCTCAAAGATCCAGAGGTTCAGAAAATGTTATCCGGTAATATGGGCGAGCGCCGGGAACGTGTTACCTTAGGACCGCTTGCTTGCCGAACTTGGGAAGAATCCAGGCCAGTTACTATTGCTGCTATAGAGGGGTTTTGTATTGGGGGTGGCGTGTCGCTTGCCATTTCATGTGATTTCCGTATCATGGGACAATCAGCATTCATGCGCATCCCCGAGATAGATCTGGGGTTAAATTATAGTTGGGGTTCTATCCCTCGATTGCTCCATCTGATAGGGCCGGCTAAGACGAAAGAGATAATCCTGTTGAGTGAGCGTGTATCAGCGGAAAAATGTCTTTTATGGGGACTTGCGGAAGAAGTGGTTCCAGATCATTCTACCTTAGAGGCTGCAACGGTCATGGCTGAGAAAATTCTGAAAAAACCACCCATCCCCGTTACCATGACAAAACAGGCGGTTACCAACATATCGACTGCCCTTGATCGAGCAGGCATCTATATGGATGCGGATCAATTTCTCCTTACCACATACACGGAGGATCATAAAGAGGGACTGACTTCTTTTATGGAAAAAAGAAAGCCGCGTTTCAAGGGGAAGTAATAAGAAAGGTGCATTTGTTAGCACGTTATTTTAATACTCGAATTTTCTTGACCATTAGAGGGCCTCTTTGATAAGAGACCCCACTAAACAGGCTTAGAAAAACTCCTGCCCCGCATATTATAACCTTAAGCGGGGTTTATTTTTCCCCAGGTTTCAAACGAACGAACCGTGGACGCAAAGCCTTCTTTATTAATCCACGGCTCATTCCAACAGGCATCTTCATGCGTTCAATAACAGATCCAGTCCTCTATAACCGATCCTTTGTCCTGATGGCCGCAGCCAACTTGTTCACCGTATCCGGTATAGGCGCCTTTTTTCTCTTTCCTCTCTTTATTACCAGTCACGGAGGCTCTAAAGCAGACATCGGCATCATCATGGGCACCCTTGCCCTCTCTGCCGTGGCATGCCGCCCCTGGATTTCTGAAATGATCGACAGTTTGGGGCGGAAAAGAAGTTACACCGTTGGGTGCACTATCATGAGCCTCATACCTCTCGCTTACCTTCTCTTTCGTGGGGAGCTGGATAGCTTCTATCTGCCGCTGCTCTTCATCAGAGTGATCCATGGTGTGGGATTAGCCCTCTGTTTTACTTCGGCATTTACCTACATTGCCGACATTGTACCTGAAAGCCGTCTAAATGAAGGCATCGGGATGTTTGGTATCACAGGACTCACGGGAATGGCCGTGGGGCCTGCAATTGGTGAGACCATTATTCGGGCATTCGGTTTTAACCAGTTTTTCCTGTCCGCCACCATCATGGCAACCACGGGGCTTTGTCTTCAGCTCGCGCTCCCGGAGTCCTATACTCGTGTAACCATAGAGACCTCCGAGTCTTTCTTCTCGGTGCTCAATAGAAAAAAAGTCTTGATCGTTGCCTTGCTTGCACTACTATTCGGTTTCGCCTTGTCGGCCTCGGGCAGTTTTGTCGCCCCATTTGCCAAACAAAAGCATCTCGCATTTATCTCCCTTTACTATATTTGCTATTCTTCAGCTGCTGTTCTGACGAGGCTTCCCGGTGGGAGGCTCGCGGACAGGATCGGGGAAGAACGTATCATCCCTAATGCGCTTGTTCTTACCGGGGTGGGCCTTTTGCTTTTGATTTTCTTGAAGGGAAATTTCATTTTGATCCTGTCTGGTCTCATGTCCGGCTGTGGGCACGGGTTTCTTTTCCCATGTCTCAATTCATTGGCCATTCGGGGTGAACCAGCACACATCCGCGGAAAGATCAACGGCGTCTTCACAGGAGGGATCGATGCAGGGGTCTTTTTGGGGTCTATTGTTCTTGGGTTTATAGGAGAGTGGGCAGGTTTTCGGGCCCTTTTTTTGGTCGCAGGTATATCTCTCCTCCCTGGACTTTGGATTTATAGACTTCTAAGAAAGCACTAAGTGACTTTTGGGATATATGTCTAAAGCGGGAAAAATTACCTTTTTAATCCTTTAGGCTTTGTTTATATTAGCCGATATAAGGAATAATTCTTGATTAGATTCCAATTAAAAAAAAGGAGTACCAATCATGAAGGGATTCCATTTGCATATTCTATGTGTTGCAATGATAGCTTCTTTTTTAGGATGTGCAACGCTCTCCAAAAACGAGTGTCTTGAAGCAGATTGGTTTGAAATCGGCCGCAAAGACGGCATGATAGGGAATCCAAGAGCTTTGTTTCAGAAGCATGTTGATGCTTGCATAAAACATGGGATCAGTCCCAACAGAAATACTTACTATGCAGGGCGTGATGCGGGCTTGATCATCTATTGTACTGAGAATAATGGATTTGAACAGGGAAGACGAGGTAAAAGATACCAATATGTCTGCCCGCCAGACCTTGAGCCTGAATTTCTGAATGGCTTTAATCAGGGGAGAGAAATATACAAATACGAATCGAAAGTCGCTTCTATTGAGAGGCGGCTAAAAAAGATCGAAAAGCAAATCGAAGACAAAGAGAAGAGATTGCATTCCTCTAAATTAAGTGACAAAAAGAGAACTACAATTCGTTCCGAGATTAAGTCACTCGAAGTAGAATACCGGGATGCCGTAAGGGAATTGACCTCCTTAGCGAAAACGAAGCCATTATACTAAATAGAACCAGAATTGCCATACCCTTTCCAGTTTTTAGTGACGTCAAAGAAGTTATGGAATATTGGGACAAAACTAAGAACCTAAAAGGCAGATGAGTCGTATGGAAACGATTCGTCAGCAAATGATAGATCTCTTGAGCGAAGAAGAGATGAGCGCCATCGAGATCTCCCAAGAACTGAGGATCGCGGAAAAGGAGGTCTATACGCACCTCCCTCACATTGCACGCTCTGTCGCAACACAAGGGAAAAAGCTTCTTATCCAACCTTCCAGGTGTCTGAAATGCGGATATGTCTTTAAAGAAAGAAAGCGCTTTACCCGTCCCGGTCACTGTCCAAAGTGCAAAGCGACATTCATTCAAAGGCCAGCATACCGGATCAGTTAGCCTGGAAAAATGATGTAAAATACAAGCACAACAGATCCCTATCAGCAATTCTATTTATAACCTTTAGACCTTGCTAATACCTGGAGATGTGAATATAATGCAATAAGTTGAGCGTGAGGGCTTGAGTAATAAGAGAATAGGTTGAAGGGAGAAAGAAGCGTTATGATCCGATCAAAACTCTGGTTCCGGTGTGCTGCCATGCATGATCCGGTCACACCAATTATAATTAAGCCAGCGGTAGTTAGCTGGGATGCAAAAGAAAGGGATGTAGAGCTTACCATTGAACGCGCCTTTAAAGGTGACGAATTAGTCATGCGGATGAAAGAATGGGTCACGGTTGAAGTGAAAAAGGTTGTGGAGATCATTAATAGATATGGATATCTGAAGGTTCTTGACGAACGGGACCTGGTTGTTGATGTGGAAACAGAAGAGGACTATGAGAAATTGAATAAAGGACTCGAGAAAGAATTTAAGGACCAGTTAAACCTGGAAAGGGTATGAGTATATAAATTCCAAATATGGAAAACGATAACCAGGAAGTGATCCATATTCCTATTGATGGGATTCTGGATCTTCATACCTTCTCGCCTAAGGATGCGACTTCGGTCGTAGGGGAATACATTCAGGCATGTCTTGACAAGGGGATCTATGAAGT
>JAQYVK010000298.1 GCA_030145585.1 Desulfatiglandales bacterium
GTCGTGAAGTACTCGGAAGGCGTTCTGGTTGAATAAACCGTATAGTTGCTTAAAAAAATCCCCCCTTGCCCCCCTTTAAAAAAATCCCCCCAACCCCCCTTTATCAAAGGGGGGCAAGGGGGATTCTATAAGGGGGTTGGGGGATTTTTTTGCGGTATGACTTAACCCCTCGGGCATGATCCTTTTCGCTATTAGCTCAACGCCGAACGGCTCGCGGACAAGTCTCGTCCAGGTTCACAATAATGTTATGGAGCAACCTCTTAATGGAAAGGTTTGGGTGGATGTTGAGGAGGCGAAATATGCATCGACAGGGAAGTTGTTCCAAGTTTTTGTTCACAGTGAACATCTTACTCATTGCCTTGGCATCAACGTCAGCCATAGCAGAGCAAGCGCCATTTCCAATAGAATCTACTGAGACCCTTGCCGAGAAAATCTTTTTGGGTCCCCTAAAAGATGCGCCTTACTCTCAGGGTGTTGTGAATATTGCTCAAAATATGGACATAAAGGCCTCTTCGGATGCGGCGGGCGACCGCTCAAACAAAAACAAATCGACGTTTTCAGAGAAAGCATTCGACCTCGGTTTAGGTGTGGGCTACAGGGTCGACGACTTAGGATGGAGAATTGCGGGAAACTCGAGTGGAAAGGGTCCCAATATATTGTCCGAGTTGACTTGGAAAAACTTGGAGATTTTACAACTTAAAGCAGATGCAAGAATTGTGTTGGACAACTTTCCATATGTCAGAGGTTATTTGGCCTACGGGTCGATTTTAAAAGGGGAAAACCAGGATTCTGATTACGGTGGGGACGATCGCACTTTCGAATGGTCTCGCTCTAATAATAGCTCCAATGATGGAGACGTGTTGGACGCTTCCGGTGGGATCGGTTACCGGGCCAGATCTGCTTCGGGCAAGATCATGTTGGCGGGCCTTGTTGGCTATTCTTATCATGAGCAAAATCTGACCATGACAAATGGCTATCAGACGGTCTCGGAGCCGGCTTTTGCTCCACCAGGGATAACACCCATCCCGATCGGCTCGTTTTCAGGCCTGAATAGTACCTATGAGACTGAATGGAAAGGTCCCTGGCTTGGAGCAGACCTGTCATATAGGCCGAATGAGAAGTGGCTTTTCATAGGTAGCTTTGAGTATCACTGGGCCGACTTCTACGCTGAGGCAAACTGGAACCTCAGGTCCGATTTAGCCCATCCCAAGAGTTTCGAGCATAAGGCTGATGGCAACGGTATTGTTCTTTCACTGGTCTGTGATTATTATATCCGTCCCAACATCTCTCTGAATTTGGGTCTGGATTATCAAGACTGGTCCACCGACCCTGGTGTTGATACGGTCTTTTTCTCAAACGGTACTGTCGGTGGAACACGCCTGAACGAAGTGAATTGGGAATCCGGCTCTATTAGGTTGGGTTTAACGGTTCATTTCAAAGGCGCAGACCCAATTAAATAAACTTCTCCACGATCTCTTAGAAACTCTTCTGATGTGCCAACATGTCCTTAATGGGAACTTTCTTCCAGAACTGAGCGAGTCTTAATATCTCTACCTCAATGTTTTCATTCCTTTCCAGTTTAAAGGCCCGCAGGTTATCCTGATCAAACTTCACCGGATATCCTGTGTGGTCGGATACAATGCCTTCGATTTTTTGACTGTTCATTTCATTAGGATTACCATGGATCACCAACATATCATCTTTATCTGAGGGGGTTGTGGAGGCCCTTTTTGAACCAGGCAAATAAATGGTCCCTGTTGCAAAATCGACAGCAAATGCGACGATCCCCGGAACCACAAACAGGAGTAGACCGACACCGTCGAGAACCGCAATGGCTGGGTCAATTCGGCCATGGGTTTGCCCGCGCCTTTCAGGGTAAAGTAAAAATCCACACGATGCGAGCTGTAGACAAAACATCAATGCCACAATGGCGCATATTAATTTAACCCGTGGGTGTTTTGGCTTCATCTTTTTGACCTCCTCTGTGGTTGATCAGTTTTTCCCCCTAGAAGCCATCTCAAAAATGCCAAATAGCCCGATCTCTACGTCCGTCTTGAATCGTAATCCTCGAAATATTCACATATATTCCTCCGATTACTTGAAAAAGCCTAACAGGCTTTTTCATAAGAAGAATTCCGACCTGTGGTCGGGATTCTTCAGATCCTTGCGCCGTCCCCTCCGGGGCGTAGGCCCTACGGACCGGAGGTTTGACCTCGAACTATTTTTCTATTTTTAAGATAGCTTCTAATAATTGAGTACAAATCAGAGCAAAACTCATGCCATTTATGGCGGATTAGGCGTTCTATTTTAGAATTATGATGCGAGATGATATTTTTCTAAGTGAAAATCCTGGAGAGACCTACACTTGGTCAAGGACCTTGCGGTCGCATAAGTTGCCATCATTTAAGGTTTTTTGGGGATGGAAGGTATGGAAAGGAGAAAGAGAGGATAGACCACCCCCTCTTATAAAAATTGGTGAGACAGCAGGGATGCCCAATAGTAATGGGATTATACTTTTATCGAGTATGTATGATTAAGTATCTCTCCGAGGTGTAGGCTCTACCCTCCGGCCTGTAAGCCCTCCGGGCTGGAAGCGGAGCCGGAGGCCAGTATGGCTCCGCGTCCCTAAAAGTATTTTTTAAACCAATGCTGAAAGACGATGAGATTCCATAACTGCCAGGAAGTGTCTTGACGGCCGCTCATGTGGTCGTTGATTAAGCCTTTTATGATCTCATAATGGAAAAAATCCTGTCTCTTAACAGACGCTTCCGAAAGGTACTCGTCGATGAGAAATCGCAGCTCTTTTCGGAGCCAGGCCCCAATAGGCATCTCAAAACCCCATTTCGGCCTCTTGTGTAAGGCCGTGGGCAGGTAATCCTTAAAGGCCTCCAGCAGGATGTATTTCCCACCCCATGCTTTCAGTTTGGATTGACTGCCAAGCTGAAAAGCATATTCCACAAACCGGTAATCCAATAGGGGAACTCTGACCTCTAAGGCATTGGCCATACTCATCCTGTCAACCTTGGTCAGCATGTCTCCGGGTAGCAACCCCCTCAGGTCCATGTAAAGCATCAAGTTGATAGGGTCTCCAGGAAAACGTCCTTTTTCGTTTTGGGCTGTTTCGCGAATAAGCCCGAGGTAAAAGTTGTCTTCTTCTGGATCTTTGAGCAATTGTTGCCGCATCGTAAAGGGGAAGATTTCGCGCCATCCGCAGAATCGCTCCGGAAACTCGAGACTCATACCCCGCAGGAACTTTTTGACTCTTCTGATCATCTCCAGACCCGGCTTGTCTCTCGCATCAGGAAGGGCCTGGACAAGGGGCGCAATCAGGCTGCGGATCGGGGCCGGAATCTTTGCGTAGTATTTGGACCAGTATTCTCCCAGATACATCCTGTAACCTGCAAAAAGCTCGTCTCCTCCGTCTCCGGAAAGAGCCACAGTGACATGGTTTCTGGTCTCCCTCGATACGATATATGTGGGAACGGCGGAGGAGTCTGCAAAGGGTTCATCCACGTTGTCCAAGACCATTGGAAAGGCTTCAAGGATATCCTTGAAGCCAAGCTTGAACTCGTGGTGCTCTGTCCGGTTAAATGTTGCGACTTCTCGGGCATAGCTTGTCTCATCAAAGGAGGGGAGATCTTTGTAGCCTATGGAAAAAGTCTTCACCGGTTGGCTGGAGTTCCTGGCCATGAGAGAGACAATAATACTGGAGTCCAAGCCTCCGCTCAGAAACGCTCCGAGAGGGACATCCGAGATAAGACGTCGCTTTACCGATTCTTCCAGCAGGCTGCGGAGATGCTCCTTTTGATGGGTAAGATCTTGAAATTCGTGGTCGGAAGATTCTTCAGTAAGCCCATCCCTTGAGGGGACGTCCCAGTATTTCTCTATGGAGATTTTTCCTCTCTCAGCCAGGAGGTAATTGCCAGGGGATAGTTTTCGGATGTTTTTAAAGATCGTCCAGGGTGCGGGGATAAAGTTTAAGGTCAGATAGAGTCTAAGGGCCTCCTGATCGATATTCCTGGATACCTCCGGATCACACAGGATTGCTTTGATTTCGGAAGCAAAGAGCAATGTTGTTCCATCCCAATAGTAATGTAGGGGTTTGATTCCAAGACGGTCCCGTACCAGGAACAGCCTTTGTTGTCGAATATCCCAGAGAGCAAAGGCGAACATCCCGTTCAGGCGCTTCAAGCCACGGATCCCCTCCTCTTCATAGAGATGGATGATCGTTTCGCAGTCGGTGTGGCTTTTTAAAATGTGCCCTTTTTTTTCAAGTTCTTGCCTGAGGTTTTCGAAATCATATATCTCGCCGTTAAAAACAAGCCATATGGTTTCATCCTCGTTACTCATAGGCTGATGGCCTGCGTCGGAAAGATCAATGATACTCAGCCTCCGGTGTCCCAGTCCAATGGGGGGGGCGATAAGGATCCCCTCATCATCAGGGCCTCGATAAGAGAAAGATCGACACATCCTCTCCAAGAGGTCTTTGTTTAACCCTTTTCCGTCAAAATTTAATTTTCCACAAATACCGCACATGGTCTCTTTATATTAACTCCAATGAAGCCAGGAGACAGAATTCAGAATCCAGAATGGAAACATCCTGAATCACCATTTGCCTACCGACTTCTACGTGTTAAGGATTGATTTAACAAAAGCCACTCTCCACAATTATCTGAATAACAATCTCTATGGAGCGGTAAAATGTTCCAAAACTCGTCACTCCGGCGAAAGCCGGAGTCCAGGTTTCGTAAAAGGACTGGATTCCGGCTTTCGCCGGAATGACAACCATGACGAATAACTGGATTTTTTCCCGGCATCAATCTTAAAAAGAAACTTGAATTCATCGCCTTAAGTTGCCTTATTTACAAGGATAAATAAGGTTTTATTGCATCGTGTGTTCTCATATTGTCTCTCATCAATCAAGGAGAACGGGGTTTATATTTCACGAATATGGGATTGGAAGTAAGATGTTTCCTCGTATCCATGAGGCGATAATAGGTCATCTCACCGGGCTTAATTCCCTTGTCCATATATTCCACCTCCATTGGGGCCACACTCCTAAACGTTTCCACCAGGGTCCCCCCGCGGATAAGTGCCATGGTGATGGGTTTCATCATGGCTTGGTCGGAAACCCTAAATCTGATCAGAGGGAAATGAGAAGTCTCAAGGGTCTCTCCCATGAATGCCTTTTCAGATGCATTTCCAAGGACATTGAAATAATCCAGTTTTGGCCAGACAGTCCCGTCTCCTCGAGAACTATACATGCGGCCTTTTTCCAGGGCCTCAAGAACACCCTTTTTGGAAAAATCCTTCACAAGAAACGTGGTGGGAAAGACCCCCAGCTTTAACCCGAGTCGCCCATCTTGATGAAAATCGGCCGTTGAAATGCCCCAAGGGGGTTTGGCCCGAACTCCCAGGCAGTATTCTTTGAGAACCCTGTCCCATTCTCTTCCTGGTTCCGTGATCGTGATCCTATCCCCATATATGGCTGAGAATCCCGTATAATTCTCCGTCTGATGAAGGACCTGGGGATAAGGAGGTGTGTTGACATGGATGGGACCATGTTTCCTCACCCCCGACAGTTGTTCCGGATAATTCCAGAAAGCAAGCCCACCACGGTCATTGACATAGTCGATTACTTCTTGGAATGGTTCTACACCCGCATCGCCATGGTAGGGGCTAAACAGGGAGCTCCTGAAGGGGTTGTAATCAATAAGGGCGAGAATTGATAAAACCGTAATTAAAAGCCCGATGAAGCGGGAAGTGCCTCTCCATCTTAGCATGAGTAACCCAACCACAAGGGGAAAGATGAATATCACCATCCCGGGGAGCAGTTGTCGGGTATAGTTAAAGGACAATTTGTTCCCCACGCTTGGGATTTGGTTATAATCCTCTGCTCTGGTAAGGTTGGTGATGAGGATACGGCGGTCATATTCATGAGCCGTCAAGTTCTTTTTAAACCATGATCCTGACCAGTAATAAAATGCTGATGTGATGCATCCCGGAATGATAATGGTATCGGGGTATTTCTTGGATATACGATCGATTTCAGCAAGGAATTTATCCGAACCGTGGATCATTATGGAGGGATATTCTTTTTTATATCTTATGATTCTTCGATAAGGGGGGACACCATAGGAAAGTACTATCCGATTGTGATCATTGATGAAAAGGACTTTAAACCCTCTCGAACGTGCCAGGAGTACCAAATCCTCTATGGTGTGTGAACCGTCACTAAAGTTGGACCGAAGATCCATGAGTCCCGGAACCGTCTGATACGGATTTTTTTGATTTGAATCGGCAGGGGAGGGTCCTACTATTAGGAGCGTTAAAAGGGCCAGAGTCAGGCACCCGGTCTTTTTTTTCATCTAATTCCCGGCTCAAAATTGGCTTACATTGCTTGTAAAAGTTTTCGATTTTTTTTAATTTGACACGATTCACGGGATCAAATAAGTTATAACATTAAAGTTTTGTTAAATTTAGCATATTTTGCTTAAGATGTCCATTTTAAAGAAGACTTGGTCGGTCGTGGACATCAAATCGGAAAGTCATATCATGAAAATTAGATTTTGGGGAACAAGAGGATCCATTGCTGTTCCCGGTAAAGAGACCATCATGTATGGGGGGAATACCACCTGTCTTGAGATGACACTTGAGAGCGGGAAAAAAATTATTATTGACGCCGGAACGGGTATCCGAGCCCTTGGCAACAAGCTTTTAGCAGAGAAAGAACCTATAGACGTCCATCTCCTCATCACCCACATCCACTGGGACCATATTCTCGGATTTCCCTTTTTTGACCCATTGTATGAAACCTCAACGAAGATATCCATCGAAGGTTTTCCCACATGTATGAAAGGGTTGAGATCCACATTCGACAACCGGATGGGAGATGGCTTTTTCCCCCTCAAATTTGATGATCTCAAGGCGGAGATCCAGTACCAGGACAAACTGAGTAAGGGAGCGCTTGAGATCGATGGGCTCGTCGTCGACAGTATCTTCCTTCAGCACCCCCAAGGCGGATACGGCTATCGATTCCGTGAAGGGGGGAAAACCCTTGTTTTTTTAACGGATAATGAATTGAGAGAGGATGCTTGGATAGGCAGAACCCCAAAAGAATATGCAGAGTTTTGCAAGGATGCCGACATCCTGATCCATGATGCCCAATATATCCCCAAAGAGATCGATGACAGGCGTGGCTGGGGACATTCCGACTATACGTCCGCATTTGATCTCGCCCATGAAGCAAATGTAAAAAGGTTGATCCTATTCCACCATGATCCCTCCAGATCAGACTTAGAAGTGGCCGCTATAAGGGTCTCGTGTGAAGACCTGGCTGTGAGGAGCAATTCTTCTATGATCGTCGAGGCAGCCCAAGAAAACAGTGAACTGGAGCTTTGAAAGTCGCCACCTGAGGAAGCAGGGAAGGTTTTTCTATCGAAATGTCTGATCTCCCGTCCAAAGAGCTGATTCTCGTTCTGGGAGGAACCAGAAGCGGAAAAAGCTCCTGGGCCCTACATTACACCGAAGCACAATACCGCTCCCATCTATTTATAGCAACAGCCCGAGCACTGGATGAAGAAATGGCTGAAAGAATTAGGCTTCACAAGTCATCACGTGGGCCGGATTGGCATTTGGTAGAAGAACCCATTGAGATATCAAAGGCCCTTAGAGGAAAGTGCGGCGATGTCGAGGCGGTTCTCATTGATTGTTTGACGGTTTGGTTGAGCAACGTGTTGCTGGAAAAGGGAGATCAAAAAATAGAACCATATCAAGATGATCTTTTAAAGACTATGTCCGCAAGGGAGCAGGCAATTGTTGTCGTATCCAATGAGGTAGGTATGAGTATAGTGCCTGAAAATCCTCTAGGTAGGAAATTTCGAGACCTTTCAGGACAAATCAATCAGAAGATAGCCGCCATGGCAGATAAGGTGATTTTTTTAACGGCCGGACTGCCGATGTACCTGAAGGGTGCTCCATGAAGGGACGCGGAGAGTGAGGACAGATGAAAGGTATTTTTGATCTAATAAAATATCCCAAGGGAAGGGAAGGGGAGAAACCTGAACTCAGCCTTGGTCTTCGGTTAAAAATAGGGAATCAAGAGACGGTTTGTCCCCTCACTGAGCCGTCCGGCCATTATGAAGCTTTGGAAAAAGAGGTGCAGACCATCAAACAAGATCTCGGCAGGGTCATGGAAAAGGCCAGAGATTTTTTTAAAGGGGATCGGTCGACTGAAGGAAAGCTTGATTTTAATGCAGACATGGAGGCTGCACAGATCTGGGCCCTTCTTTCTGAAATTGAAGATGCGGGTCAGTTCGTCAAGATTTTTAACGATCTGGATGAACCGAGGCGGAAAGAGATTGCGGAACATGTCCTCACTCATTGCAACGTCTTTACAGGAAAGGCATCTGTTTTTTCTTCACGCTATGATAACGAGTCTGGATTCATGGAGTAATGAACCCCGAATCAAGGCCGGCGTTCTTCACTTGAATTATCTGAAAACGTGTTTATTTTACCAGTTGAAGGGAAAAGGGTGTTTCATTCTAAGGCCCTCTCACGGAAATAAAATAGAGGGCTATATCCTGTAAAAAATGGAGAATGTTGCCATGATGGCATTGAAGGACATTCGAGAAAACCACGAGATTAAAAACGAGATCGACTGGGACATGACGCCTGAGGAAGCGGTCACATTGTATTTGGAATGGGGGAACAACTGGACCCACGGCAAAAATTTGGTCAGATCAAAAAACGATGTGTCCCATTATTTTGTGGTAAACACATGGGATGCCCCCCCAAGGATTTACCTCATCCGACGTAACTCAGAGGAAGCTACCGAACTGGCAACCATCCCCATGCCGGAAAAGATTAAGAAGGGATTCTTGGAATGGGTCGGTTATAATAAAGGTGTTTACCCTCTAAACGATGAAGTCAGGGCTTGGTTGGAAAAAGAGCTTTATGAAAGTGAAATGACGCAGGCTTAAGTCTTCTTAATTGCCTGGAACAAATCTCTCCCTACCTGATGGGCCTCTTCCAAATATTGAGTGTGTTTTAAGATATCTCCCTCAAAATCCAACCCACGATACAGTAAGGCGTGCCAGAGTTTTGTATCCATGGCGTCGAAGAAATAGCGGACACTCAATAGGACCCCATCAAAGAGCTTCTTTCCTTTCGTCGCCCCTACGGAAATGAATAAACCTTTGCGTTCAGGTTCCCTTTTTTCATTGGGTTCTTTCCCCAACCAGTATTTCTTCACCCAAAGAGACTGGCACCGATCCATGAGGATTTTGGTGTGGGCACTCACCGTATAAAAAAAAATGGGAGAAGCCAACATGATGCCGTCACATGACAGGATCTGGTCATACAATTTTTGAAAATCGTCCTGAATCACGCATCGACCCGTTTTTTTACATCCATATATTTCAAGGCAGGGCGACATCTTCAGATCACGCAGAATAACCTCGTCTACGTGAGCACCCGCTTCCTTTGCACCTTGGACCGCCTGTTGAAGCAACAATGAGGTGTTTCCTTGGCGACGAGGGCTGCCGTAAATGGCAAGAATGTTAACCATAGAGGATCTCCAATCTTCCAAATTTTAAGATTCTGAGGCGATAAACTGAACAATGTATTAAAATTAAAACATCATTGCAAGGATATCTAATTGTAATTTTATAGCTTCCAATTCTTTTGGAAACACTTTGGCGTCATTTCATGTATGAAAATAGTAAGTTTTTTAAAGTAAAATTCAGGTAGATATTTGTTCCAGAGCATGGTATATGAATCTCCTAATAATGTTTTGGTGCCTTTTGTTGTTCAATAAACACAAATCCGATATCGCCTAATACCGAAGGAGTCCACAATGACTGCGTTATTGTACATCATTTCTGTAATCTGGATTGCCGCAGGGGTGTTTTTGATCATCTACACAGAGCGCTACAGGGAATTTTCTAAAAAAATGTTTCCTACCGAAAAACTAAAAGTATGGGCTGTCGTGCCCTTATTTTTCGGCGTCGTTTTGGTGTTGGGGGCATTTTTTGAAAGGGAGGTTTTTTGGCTCGCCTTTATTCTGGGAGTGCTGGCACTGTTGAAAGGGGTCTTTCTGATCGTTGGTCCCCCCGCCCAGGTAAAAAAACTTTTGGACTGGTGGTTTGAAAATGCGAGTGACAGGATTATTCGGCTTTCCGGACTCATAATTTTCTTTCTGGGTAGTGCTATTTTCACCTCGCTATAAATAACAGAAAGGTGTATGTTTAAAGGCGCAGGGCTTAAGGCGCAAGGTTAAGAAAAGACAACTTGAACAAACCCGAGTCTTTCTCTTATTCGGAGACTTTTAAAACGCCTGCTCCCTGCATTTTTCCCTGCTTGAGCAGGACCAAAGCCTGATTTGCTTGTTCCAATTCAAATTCCCGGATCTCGGGAACAATACCGATTTTAGCGGCCAAGGGCAGAAATTCTTCGGCATCTTGTCTTGTCACATTAGCGACACTCTTTATTTCTTTCTCATGCCAGACGTATTCAGAATATTCCAATTCCGGAATGGGCGTTATCTTTCTGATCGCATTGATAACAACCCTTCCCCCTTTCTCAAGAAATTTTAGAGCCTCTCTTACCGGTTCACCAACGGGTGTGAAATCAATTGCACAGTCCAGTCTCTCCGGCGGCATTTCATCCGTAGCACCAACCCAGTCAGCCCCAAATTTAACGGCAAGGTCTTGATGATCCCGTTGCCCTTTGCGGGTAAAGACAAATACCCGGCAGTTCCAATACCTGGCCACCTGAATTGCGAGGTGAGCTGAGGCGCCAAACCCGAAGAGCCCAACGATCTGCCCAGGATTTATTCCGGAAAGCCTTAAAGCCCGGTAACCGATCACGCCCGCACAGAGAAGGGGGGCGGCCTGCAAATCAGAGAACCGGTCGGGAATCGGGTAGGCGTAGTCTTCTGAAACGACCATATATTGTGCATAACCTCCATGGTCATCGAGACCCGTAGCCCGAAATTGTCCGCACAGGTTTTCAAGACCCCTTTTGCAAAATTTACAGTGACCGCAGCTGGAATGAATCCATGCTATTCCTACGCGGTCCCCGGCCTTAAACCGGTTTGCGTCTGAACCCAGGGCTTCGACCTTTCCAACAACTTCATGGCCCGGGATAATGGGGAAGTGGGATGGGATGAGCCTTCCCTCGATCTCATCGAGTTCAGTGTGACAGATGCCGCAAGCAGAAACTTTTAACAGTATCTGATTTGGACCAGGTTGGGGAGCAGGCATGTCTACCATTACCAACGGTTCTTTTTTGAGGGGTAAATCGGGCTGCTGACGTTGTTCTTGTTCGATTTCAACCTCACAAAACTCCTTGAGTACCATGGCCTTCATTTCCACGACCTCACTGTGTGACAAAACCATTGACGACTATGTGTTTAGTCCTTTATTCTGGGTTCAGGCTTCCTTGCCTACTGGAGTTGACCCGTCACCGAGGAGCACAAGACGGCCGGTTCCCAAGTCGTCCAATGTCCATAATTTTTGTCCGCATTATTAACATATCATAATTCGAAAAGTGGAGATAAGGAAAAGGTAGGTTTTATCTGTTGACAGTGTCAATTGTTTTTTTCACAATCAATCCGGAAGAATCGGGAGATGGTCTTGAAAAACCGAAAAATCCCTATGAAACGGTTTTCACATGGACAACGATTATGCGTTATGCCACGCTCATTGGTTCCAAAACCCACAAAATTTTGAATGTCCAACAATCCAGGGGAATAAACCCCAGGCCGACACGTGAATGTGCTGTCAATTTTATGGCGCTCTTGATGCTACTTCTCGTTCAATCGTTCCTACCGTCTTGTGATTTTGCTATGACAATGGAAACCACGGGTTTGAGCGGAAGGTGTAAAAAAGGGTAAGGGTCTACTACGTCGAGAACACAGCATCTCGCTATTGATCGAAACAAATGCATCGAAAATACGCCTTAAAACATTGACCTTTCTTTTTTGAAGATAGTAGTTGACTTATTTATACTGTTTTGGTATTTATTCGCTACTTCATGATTTTTGTATCCGTTAAACGCTTTTAGAGAGTTCAAGAAAAAAGATGATTTGAGGATCTATCACTCTGAACAACATGTCGCTACGGTTCTAACATCTCATTCAAAAAATGCTTATCCTTGACACACATCATGAACACCACTATATTCTTTTTATAAAAAGAAATTTTGATGTTGTAACCTTATCTGATGGGAGGAGGTGAGAGCATATGAGTGAAGGAGAGACGACGTACGGATTAAAAGTAGGGCAAGTTGCGCCGGATTTCGAGTTGGACACCTATGATCCGACGGAACATTTTTTCGGTAAGGTTTCACTCGAACAGCTTAAAAAAGACGGAAAATGGACCATCCTCTTTTTTTACCCCGCGGATTTCACCTTTGTTTGAGCGACTGAATTTGCCGCTCTGGCAGAGCGGTATGAAGACTTTAAGAAAATCGGGGCTGAGCTGGTTACGGTAAGTACTGATACAGAGTTTGTCCATATGGCATGGCAGGGGAGTGAAAAATCTCTTAAGGGCGTAAAATTTCAAATGGCGGCAGATCCAACGGGTAAGGTATCCAGGATGTTTGGTGTGTATGACGAAGCTACGGGTCTTGCCATCAGAGGAACATATATCATTAACCCTGAGGGGACGATACTTAACTCCGAGGTCAACTTCTATAATCTAGGGCGAAATGTTGATGAATTGTTGAGAAAGTTGAAGGCAAACGTTTATCTTTCGGAACATGGAGATGAAGCGTGTCCTGCTCAATGGAAGGAAGAAGGGGACAAGACCCTGACACCTTCTCCGGAATTGGTGGGCAAAGTCTATGAGGCATTGGAGTGAAGGTGGTAACATTTGGGACAAATACCGTTCAAGGGTGTTGAGATACACATTATTGATCGAGAACCATTATACCATCTAATTAAACCAAAGGAGGAAATCAATGGCAAATTTGAAAAGTGATTTAGCGGCCGTTACACGAACACTGAAACAGCTGACTAAAAAAACAGAGCAATTAGGGAAACAGGTTGATAAGCTTTCGAAACCGAAAGCTGCCAAAAAACCAAAAGCTAAAAAAGCAGTAAAAGCGAAAGCGAAGAGAAGGGTCGTTGCCAAAAAGAGGGTAGCTCCTAAAAAGAAGGTTGCTATCAAAAAAAAGGTGGTTCGTAAAAAGAAGGTAGCTACCAAAAAGAAGGTAACTCCCCAAAAGAAGGCGGCTGCCAGAAGGGCCCCGAAGAAAAGCGCCAGTGAGGCTATCCTGAGCATTATGATGCAGAGCAAGAGCAAGAAGGGTGTTGCCACGGCCCTGCTACAAAAAAAGACAGGATTTAACAATCAGAAGATAAGGGATAATATCTATAAGCTGACCAAGCGGCGTAAAATAAAAAGGGTTGGCAGAGGCGTTTATACCGTCGTGTAATAGCGAATTTCCCTCGAATCATTCTCCAACCAGGAGATCGATGGATGGAGGGATGATCAGATCCCGGGCATCTCGTCTCAAGGGGACGGGATGCCTGTTTTTTTATTTCGGGTTCTCTGAACCCGGATCTTTACTCTGAAAGGGATAATAGGGCCGAGTATTCAAGATGAACAAAGACAATATACATCCATTGAGCTATCAGGACAAAGAAATCATCCTTATCGGGACAGCCCATGTCTCCAGGGAAAGTGCTGATTTAGTGAAGCAGGTTATCGAAGAGGAAAGACCGGATACGGTCAGTGTTGAACTTTGTGAGTCCAGATATCAGTCGATTACACAGAAAAAACGCTGGCAGGAGAGAGATCTGCTCAAAGTAATCCGTGAAAAAAAGGCGTTTCTGCTCCTTTTAAATCTTATGCTTGCCCATTTCCAGAAAAAGATCGGCAATAAACTCGGTATCAAACCCGGAGAGGAAATGATTCGAGCCATCGAGGTGGCGGAATCGACGGGAGCAGAGGTTCATCTGGCAGATAGAGATATCCGCGTCACCTTGTCGAGGGTCTGGCGTCTCATGGGTCTGTGGACAAAACTCAAGCTGTTGTTTCAATTTATTTCCTCAGTAGGAGAATTGGACACGATACAGGAAGAGGACATCGAGAAAATGAAAAAGGAGGATGTCCTTAATACGCTCCTTTCAGAAATCGGGGAGTCTCTTCCGGAGGTGAGACAAGTTTTAATTGACGAGAGAGATCAATATCTCGCTCATAAAATCAGAACATCCCCGGGGAAGAAAATTGTAGGGGTCGTCGGCGCCGGACATGTTCCCGGCATTCAAAAGTATTGGAACGAAACGGTAGATCTCGGAAAGCTAGAAGAAATGCCTCCTAAAGGCAAGGTCACACGCCTCTTAAAATGGATTATTCCCGGGTTCATCATCGCAATCATTATTATCGGATTTTACATCTCCGGAGCCACAGCCGGGACCCAAATGATCAAATGGTGGGTCATAGCAAATGCCGTTCTGGCGGGCCTCGGTGCTGCGCTTGCGCTGGCCCATCCCTTGACGGTCATCGCAGCCATCATTGCCTCCCCATTGACCTCTCTGAACCCCATGATAGCTGCGGGTTGGGTGGCAGGTTTGCTGGAGGCCTTTCTGAGAAGACCCAAAGTCAAAGATTTCGAGAATCTGCCGGAGGATATCTCGTCCCTGAAGGGATTCTGGAAAAATAAGATCACCCGGATCTTGATGGTCGTCGTGTTTACGAATATAGGGAGTTCTTTGGGGGCCTTTGTGGCTATCCCTTTGATGATCAAGGTTTTGGCTTAAGCCAAAACCCGTGAACAGTAAACGGTAAGCAGTGAGCCGTGAACGGCATGCGGTGGTTGGTATACAGTATAATGTGTACCAATGAAGCGCAGGGCAGCTGGCTGTAAAAGATGATTTGCACAATAGGAAGGGGGCTGGTTGCGGGCTCAGGGTTATTCAAGTTGCGTTTTTTTAACCTTAGGCCTTGGGCCTTTTATTTATACCGCTCACGGTTTACCGCTCACCACTCACCTTAAA
The DNA here is from genome assembly GCA_030145585.1 of Desulfatiglandales bacterium. GTDB lineage: Bacteria > Desulfobacterota > DSM-4660 > Desulfatiglandales > HGW-15 > JAQYVK01. The sequence goes on from JAQYVK010000298.1 coordinate 15,005, forward strand.
GTTATTTTCTCCAGTAGGCGGGCATCAATAGGACGAAAACCGTGTAGATCTCCAGCCGTCCTAAGAGCATGCAGAATGTTAAAACCCATTTTCCAAGAAGTGGGACAGCCAAATAATTATTTACAGGACCCACTATTCCGAGTCCCGGACCAATATTGAAAATACAGGCTGCCACAGAGGAAAAAGCGGAAATCATGTCCAGTCCGAGGGAAGCCATTATCATGGCTGAAGCGACAAAGATTGCCAGGTAAAGAATAAAAAATCCCCAAATACTGCTCAATACTTCCTGCGGGACGGCTTTGCCTCCAAGTTTTACTGTGGTAATCGCATGCGGGTGAACGATCCGGAACATTTCCTGCCGCGCGTGTTTGGCCAGTAGCATAATGCGCATGGTCTTCATGCCCCCACCCGTAGATCCTGCCATGGCACCTAAGAACATGCATAACATCAGAATGTTTTTGGAAAGGGAGGGCCATTGTTCATAGTCCGCCGTTACAAAGCCGGTAGTGGTTATGATGGAACTCACCTGAAAGGTTGCATATTGAATGGATTTTGAAAGAGATTCATAGACAGAGCCGTGGATATTGAATGAGATCAAGACAATAAATAGCGCAACCATAATCAAAAAGACCCTGCATTCAGGATCTTTTCCAAATATCAGAAGATCTCCTCTGAGCAACCTGTAATGCAAGGAAAAATTGATGCCGGCAAGGAGCATGAAGACAATGATGATCCCATCAAGATAAGAACTGTCGTAATAGGCGATGCTGGCATTTTTTGTGGAAAACCCACCCGTGGGCAGGGTGCCGAAGGCATGGTTTATCGCCTCAAAGAGGGACATGTTTCCAAGGGATAAGAGAAGGACTTCAACAGCCGTAATCAATATATAGACTTTCCAAAGGGTTTTGGCCGTATCGGATATCCTTGGTTTGAGCTTATCCACAACCGGACTAGGAATTTCGGCTTTGTATAACTGCATCCCCCCAATCCCCAGAAATGGCAATATGGCAATGGAGAGAACGATAATGCCCATTCCCCCGACCCATTGGGTGATGCTTCGCCACATGAGGATGCCTTCCGGAAGCCCCTCAATGTTATCCAGGATAGAAGCCCCCGTAGTCGTAAACCCTGAAAGGGATTCAAAATAGGCATTAGAAAAATCAGGAATTGCACCGGACATGAGGAATGGAATGGCGCCTACTAACCCCGCCGCCATCCACCCGAAGGTCACAATGGCCACCCCGTCCCGGTGGTTCAGATGGGCTCCTTTATTTTTCTTTGTGACGAGAAAGGTCAGAAGACCGATTCCGCACGTGATGAGCATGGAATTAAACAGGGCCCCGGAACTGCCGTCATGATATATGAAAGAGACGATGAGAGGGGCGGCCATAGATAGACCTAGGAATAAGATCAGGATCCCAATAAAGCGCAGAACTGTCTGAGGATTCATTAGAAGTATTCCAATCTCACAGTGAGGAGTTTTTCCAGCTTCGGAACCTCTTTTTGAAGGGCAAAAATGATGAGTCGGTCCTTTGGCTTGATCACAGTATCTCCGACTGGAACGATGATTTCATCGCCCCGGACCACGGCTCCGACGATAGCTCCTTTTGGAAATTTTACTTTGGAAAGGGGGATGTTCACAATACCGGATGTCTCTAACGCTTCCGCCTCGATGGCCTCAGCATGCTCACCCTTCAGAGGGGCAACAGAGATGATTTTGCCCTTCCGGATATATTGGAGGATGGCCCGAATAGCAGACAATCGGGAACTCACCACAGCATCAATCCCTATGGCTGAGACAATGGGAATGTAACTCAACTTGTTGATCCGGGTGATGGTCTTTTTGGCCCCCAACCCTTTCGCTTGGAGTGAAATGAGGACATTGACCTCTTCGTCTCCGGTGAGAGCGACCATGAAATCCACGTCCCCCACATTCTCTTCTTGAAGCAGATCCTTGTCCGTTCCGTCTCCGTGAATGACGATGACCTTTTCCAGCTTTTCAGCGAGACTTGTGCACTTCTGGTTGTCTTTTTCTATTATCTTTACGCTGATGTTCGTCTGATCCAGCACAGTTGCCAGGGCCGTCCCCGTCTCCCCGGCACCTACAATAATGACCCGCTTTAACGTTTCATTTTTTATCTCCAACAACTGGAGAATTTGAGAGAACTCATTTGATCTAACAACCATGTAAATCAAATCATTCGGCAGAATCTCATCTTCACCATGGGGTATGAAAACTTGCTCTCCCCGGACGATGGCTCCTACAAGAACATTTCCTTCCATTTCTTTGAAAGAGAGCAGTTTGCGATTCGCGAAAGGAGAATCCGGTTTGATGGTTATCCCAATTAATTTGATCTGCCCATCGACAAAATCAATAACATCCGAGGCCTCCGGAACCAACATGAGATTCCGAATGGTTTCAACCATCACGGATTCCGGGTTGATGATTTGATCGACGCTGAGGAGTCCCTTACTAAAAAGTTCTTTTTCCTCAAGATACTCAGGATTGCGGAGACGGGCTACTTTAAGGACATATTGATTCATGTGCCGGGCAAGTAGACAAGCAATCAAATTGACTTCATCGCTGTCGGTAGCTGCCACCATCAAGTTGGCGTCCATGATTCCGGCGGTCCTGAGCATGTTCGGGCTTGTCCCAGACCCCAGCATAGCTTGGACATCCAGGTTTTCAGTCACCCGTTTGATCTGTGCCGGGTCTTTGTCGATCAGGAATACGTCTTGATTCTCTTCGGAGAGCTTTTGGGCGATATGAAAGCCGACTTCGCCAGCCCCGACGATGATGATCTTCATCGATTAGTCTCCCCTTGAAATGACCTTAAAGAGGGAATGTAATTGTCTAATTTTATTGCTAAAACATTATCGATTCTACCAATGCAAATCCCATGCCCAGTTTC
>JAQYVK010000299.1 GCA_030145585.1 Desulfatiglandales bacterium
GTGGCATCCCAGGTATATAAATGGGAAGTCATTCTACGGCAGATTCTCAGCGATCTCGACAAGGGGATTATGGGCGGAAAACTATATGCCATTACGCTCGCTAATAGCGGCCTGGTCATCGAATTCAACGAAGCCTACAATTTGCCGGCTGAAGCAAAAAAGGCCGGGTTGAATGCCATCAAGGGGATCAAAAACGGGTCCATAAAGGTTGGTCACTAACCTCTTCATTAAAAACTCCTAAGATAGATGTTTCCCCGCCCGGCCGCCTAGCCGAGCGGTGAAACATTTTCCGTTTATTCATCTGCCGTGCCGCCTTTGTCTGTCATGAAGGTCAAGAGGGAAAGGATATGATGAATTCCTTACCTGAACCAATTCTCGAAATGCGGGGGATCGGCAAGCGCTTCCCCGGTGTGATCGCCAATGAGAATGTCAGCTTCGATATCCATCGGGGTGAGGTGCATTCCCTGCTTGGAGAAAATGGCGCCGGTAAAAGCACCCTGATGAAAATCCTCTACGGGCTCTACCAGCCTGACAGCGGGGAGATCCGTCTAAACGGCGAAGAGGTGAAACTCACCTCACCGGCGGACGCCATCAGCCATGGAATCTGTATGATCCATCAGCATTTCATGCTGGTGCCGACCCTTACAGTGACGGAAAACGTCGCCCTGGGTCTGCGCTCTTCACGCCACCCTCTGACCGACTTAAGAATTATAGCAAGCCGTATTCGGGAGCTATCTGAGACCTTTGGTCTACAAGTGGACCCTGACGTGTTCGTGTGGCAACTGGCTGTCGGTGAACGCCAGCGGGTTGAAATTATCAAGGCGCTTTATAGAGATGCCTCCATCCTGATCCTAGATGAACCCACGGCGGTGTTAACGCCCAATGAGGTGGACGATCTGTTTGTGACCTTTAAACAGATGGTCAAGGACGGGCGCAGTCTGATTTTCATTTCTCACAAGCTCCATGAAGTCCTCTCCTTGAGCGACCGTATCACCGTTTTGCGCAACGGACGGGTAACAGGCCAAACAGATCCCTGCGACACCAACCGGGAACACCTGGCGCAAATGATGGTTGGCCGGGCGGTCAACCTCGCTCCGGATAAACCGCCTGTAACGATGGGCGAACCACGTTTGACCGTGCAAGACCTGTTCGTAGAAGGCGATCGCGGCACAGATGCCGTTTGCGGGTTGAGTCTGGAAATTCGAGGCGGAGAAGTTCTGGGCATCGCCGGTGTCTCAGGTAACGGTCAACGGGAGTTGGCCGAGGCGATCTGCGGTCTTCGGAAATCCAAGTCTGGGCAGGTGAAAATCGATGGGTCGAACGTTTCCGGCTGCGACCCCAGAACCGTTCGGCAGGCAGGTCTATCCTACGTCCCAGAGGAACGGATGCGCGACGGCGCGATCGGTGAATTCAATGTCATGGAAAACCTTATGTTGCTGGATCATGGGGAAAAGACTTTCTGCCGCAACGGATTCCTGCGATTCAACCCGATTCACCGACACTGCAAGAAGCTCGTGGCGGAATATGCCGTTAAGACACCGAATATGGAAACCCCGGCTAAAAACCTGTCCGGCGGCAATCTCCAGAAGCTTATTCTGGCGCGTGAACTTTCAGGCAATCCGAAAGTATTGATCGCGGCCCAACCCACACGCGGTGTGGACATCGGTGCGGCTGAATATATTCATGCCCGGCTTTCCCACCAACGTTCTAACGGGACGGCAACTCTCGTGATTTCGGAAGACCTGGATGAAGTGTTTGCCCTGTCCGACCGAATTGCAGTGATGTTTGAAGGGCGGATTATGGGGATCGTGGCGCGTGAAGTCGCAACGCGCGAATTCATCGGCCTTATGATGGCGGGTGTGGATCCGGACTCTCCCGAGGTCGATTACTGCCGACCGAAGGATCTGCCTGAAGACACTGAAATAAGTTAAAAGCCGCAAAGTTTGAACGTATACCATTTCAAAATTGTTTAACTAGAAGCATCTCAAAAATAGAAAAATGGTTCGAGGTCAAGGACGGCGTAGGATCGTAACTGGAGGAATATATGTAAATATTTTGAGGATTACGATGCAAGCCGGACACAGATATGGGACGATTTGGCATTATTAAGATGGCTTCTATATATTTTATCTTAGAGAGGAGGTTTTGCTTTTTAAAGAAGAGGAGGTCTGATCACATTACGGTCAAAGCAACTGAACCACAAGAAAGGGGATAATGACATGAAAAAGACAATGATCCTTCTGGCTATGGTATTTTCTTTGTTAATGGTCGTATCTGCATTCGGGGCCGAACCCAAAATGGGGGGCACCCTGGTTTTCGGAAGAGGCGGTGACTCCGTCGGCCTTGACCCCGCCTATGAGACAGATGGCAACTCCTTCTTAGTCTGCGACAACATCTACGAAGCCCTCGTTTTCTACAAGGACGAATCGACCGCCCTGGAACCGGGTCTTGCCACCTCTTGGTCGATCACCCCGGATGGAAAGACCTATACCTTTTATCTGCGAAGAGGAGTCAAATTCCACGACGGCACCCCCTTCAACGCCGATGCCGTTGTCTTCTCCATCGGGCGTATGATGAAGGACCGCAACCTCAAGTTTACCAACAAGAATTGGAACATCCCACCACAAGATCGTCCGCCTGAGTACTGGGTCTCTATGGAAATGGATGACACCATTAGTTCTATTGAGGCGGTGAGTGATTCCGTTGTTGTCTTCAGACTCAAACGGGTCGAAGCGCCGTTCATGGCCAATATGGGCATGGATTTTGCCGACATCATCAGCCCGACAGCCTTCATGAAGGATCCCAAAGGTTTTTTACGGAATCCTGTCGGGACGGGCCCGTACAAATTTGTCAACTGGGTCAGAGACGATCGTATCATCCTTGAAGCGAACAAGGACTACTGGGGCCAATATGGAGGGCCCTATTTGGACAAAGTGATATTCAGGGCCATTCCCGAAAATTCGGTCCGCTTTCTGGAGTTGAAGGCAGGTAACATACACATATGCCAATTCCCCAACCCGGCCGACATCCCCATGGCCGAGCGTGACCCCAATCTAAAAATCCCTTCACAGCCCGGCATGAACATCGGGTATCTGAGCTTCAACCATACAAAGGAACCCTGGAAGAGCAACCTCAAGCTTCGTAGGGCTATCGCTCATGCCATCAATCGAAAAGCCATAGTGGACAACATCTACCAAGGCATGGGCCAAGTGGCGAAAAACCCCATCCCGCCAACTATGTGGGGTTACAACACGGCTATTCCCGGTTATAAATATGACCCGGAATTGGCCAAAAAGCTCCTCGCCGAAGCCGGCTACCCTGAAGGCAAGGGGCTAGACGAGGTGACCCTCTGGTCCATGCCCGTGCCACGGCCTTATAACCCTGAAGGCCTCAAAGTCGGCATTGCCATGATCGGAGACCTGAAAAAGATCGGCGTCACGGCCCGCATCGTCAGCTATGACTGGGGGACCTATCTTAAGCGACAGCGAGAACAACCGAAGGATATGGACTTGTTTCAGCTAGGCTGGACGGGTGACAACGGTGACCCCGACAACTTCCTGGCGGTGCTCTTCGACGGTCTCGCCTCACCCGCTATTCGGACCCAATGGCACAACAAGGCCTACCACGACCTGATACTCCAGGGGAAGACGACTATCGACCAGGCAAAGCGGGCTAAAATCTATGAAGAGGCCCTGCAGATCCTTTTTGATGATGTCGCTGCCATTTCTATCGCCCATTCCACGGTCAAGTGGCCGGCTCGTAAAAATGTAATGAATTTCAAACTTCATCCCACCGGAGGGGTCCGGATGAAGAACGTATGGTTGGATAAATAAATAAAAGGCACAGCGGCCGGTTGTAAAAAATTAAGCCTCACAACCGGCACATGGCGCACGGTGCAAGGCATGAGGTATGATGAAATTCTCTTGTCTCGTAACCTTGCGCCTTTAACCATTTCGCAAAAAATGAAAAACACTTGATAGCGGTGAAACAGTCACGGCATCACCACTGTGCCTTGCACCTGCCTGTTGTGATAATTGTCCCTAATAGCCGGCCGCATTGAGCCGTAGGTATATCTTATTATGCTCGGTTTTATCATAAGGCGAACCCTGGTCGTGATCCCCACTCTCCTTGGAGTGACCGTCCTCATCTTCCTTATGCTTGCTGTCACCCCTGGTGATCCTGCCGAACTCCTTCTTGGCGAGCGCGCCACCGAGGCGTCGCTCGAAGCGATGCGTGAGCATCTCGGACTCAATGAACCCCTCTATATCCAGTATGGGTTGTTCCTTAAAAGGTTGATCAAATTAGATCTGGGAGAGACCATCTGGACGCGCCAAAAAGTCTGGGTGGAAATCAGGGAGCGTTTCCCGGCGACCATTGAATTGGCCTTTGTGGCGATGATATTGAGCTCCTTTTTCGGTGTGGTCTTGGGCCTCATCTCAGCCACCAAACAATATTCTTGGTTCGACTACGCCAGCATGCTCGGTTCCCTGATCGGGGTGAGCATGCCGGTCTTCTGGCTCGGGCTGGTCTTGATGTTGCTCTTTTCATTGACTCTCGGCTGGTTTCCCATGTCCGGCCGCATCAGTGTGGAAACCGATCTGCAGATCATCACCAACTTTTATATCATCGATGCCATCCTGACGAGAAACTGGGCCGCCCTTAAAGACGCTCTGAGTCATCTCGCCTTACCGGCCATCGCCCTCAGTACGATTCCATTGGCCATCGTCGCTCGCATGACACGCTCCTCCATCCTCGAGGTACTCCGGCAGGACTACATCCGAACGGCCAAAGCCAAAGGTCTGAGTCAGTTTAAGATTGTGATGAAACACGCACTACGCAACGGTCTCATCCCAGTCATAACAGTGGTCGGCCTACAGTTTGGCATCCTCCTTGGCGGGGCGATCCTGACTGAGACGGTCTTTGCTTGGCCCGGTGTGGGTAAGTGGATCTATGACGGGGTGGTCAAACGCGATTATATGGTTATCCAGGGTGGGACCATGCTTGTAGCCAGCACCTTCGTCTTTGTTAATCTCATCGTGGATATCCTCTATGCGGTTATTAATCCGAGGATCAGTGTTAAATGAAAAGGTTTTTTATCTCTCGCAGAGCTCACAGAGCTCACAGAGACTATTTGGTCTGATTCGCCCTCCTTGCCTTGCCATAGCCTGCCCACCATGGGTGGGCCAGCGACGGCAGGTCAGCGAATCAGACCAAAACAATATTTTTTCTTCGTGTTCTCTGTGTGCCCGAGCGACCAACGGAAGCGGGTGAGAGAAGAATAAAACATCTTTCCCGCGTAGCATGGCTTGTACCATCATCAAAGCTGAAGGGTATGTTAGAGGATCCAAAAGAGAGGTTTTCAGGAATATATTGACGATGCAAACTTCCCAACCCACTGACGAAAGACGAGTCTTCTGATGGCGGAAAAATATTCCAAAATCGGCTTTTTTGCGCGCATGACAAATCCGGAGGACCGGCATCCCTTTTTCGACCAGGTAGAAAAGCTATTTAGGAATAAAACGGGAGTGGCCGGCCTGATCATCATTGTCATTTTTTTTCTCACCGCCATTCTTGCCCCCTGGATAAGCCCTCACGACCCCGTGGAAAATTCTCTTTATGATCAACTAAAGCCACCAATCTGGGCCTCAGGCGGCTCCATGAAGAATATCCTTGGCACGGATGACCTGGGTCGTGACATCCTGTCCCGGATTATATGGGGCGCCCGCGTCTCCCTGACGGTGGGTGTTGTCAGTGTGGGGATCGCTTTAATCATCGGTTCCCTGCTGGGGGCTTTGGCCGGCTACTATAAGGGTTGG
>JAQYVK010000300.1 GCA_030145585.1 Desulfatiglandales bacterium
TGATAATGGAACCGGTAAAGCAGATCCGACCCCTCCAACCCCGAACGGTTATTCGATTACCTATAATGTGGATGATGGCCCGGTCACAAATACCAAACTAATCACGGTGTCCGCAACCCGGCAAGACCGGGGAGCGACCAAGGTCCGCAGGCTCACCAGCATTAAGAATAATCTGTGATCCCTGTCATTCAGACATATCCGAACGCCTGGACGAGGCCCGGGCTATTACACACCGCTTCAATCTTCCCCATTAATCAATTCCATAAACCATCAGCGTAGCTAATTGCCCAAACTTTGCTATGCGGGTAAGGTATTGATTTTGAATGATAGAATAAAGCTTCCGCCTTCGCTAGCCCGTCTCTAGCGGGCAGGCTATGGCGGGACAGGCAAATGATAAAATCCCAATGTCAAATAAAATCCAAAATCCCAATGTCAAAATGTTTTCCGAGTCGGTCAATTATTTATCTTTTTTCTTTGTCCTAACCTATCAAGATATCGTAAGTTAGAATTACAGAGGGAACCTCTTTTTTAGACTTTTGTCATTTGACATTTACCCTGTTAGATAAAAGATCGTGTTTTTAGGGAATCCCACCTGTGCCAATTTCCAATGACACAATGTTTGCTGATCTTGGTAGAAGGCTATCTCACAGGGTGAATTTGGAATTTGGGCTTTGTCATTTGTCATTTTAATCACTTTATTCACCAAATTGGACCCTTTTAGGGTCAGGATTCAAGCTACCCTTTTTAGGGATGGAAGTTGACCTTTATGCTTGTTCAACTGAAAATCACCAATTTCGCCATTATCAGCCATCTGGAGACCAGCTTCACACCCGGACTCAATATCCTGTCCGGCGAAACGGGCGCAGGAAAGTCCATCATAATCAATGCCGTGAACCTGATTCTCGGGGGAAGGGCATCCACAGACCTTGTCCGAAGCGGCTCTGAAGAGGCGAGGGTCGAAGCCCTCTTCGAGATTCCGGAAAAACATTCGATAAATAAAATATTGTCAAGTTTCGATCTCCCTTTTGATGGGGAGTTGTTGATTCAGAGGACCATATCTCGTGAAGGCCGAAACAGGGTGATGATAAACGGTTCAATGGCCACTCTCCAGATGTTGTCCAGGTTAGGTCTCACGCTAATAAGCATTTCCGGCCAGCATGAACATCAATTGCTCCTCCGACCGGAAAACCACCTTTATCTCCTGGATGATTTCGGAGGACTGAATGAAGAACGCGAGAAATTGAATGCATCATTTAAAGGGTATCAAACAGTCAAAGAGGACCTCGAAGTGCTGGAGAAGGAACTCAGGGAGGGTGAGCAAAGACAGGAATTGACGGCATTTCAGGTGGACGAGATTGGAAGAGCCGACATCAAGAACGGAGAAGACAGCCTCCTTGAGGATGAAAAGAACCGTTTGAGACATGCTGAAATGCTCTTGCAGATTGTGGCAGACTCCTATCAAACCCTCTACGAGAAGGAGGATGCGGTTCTATCCAATATATCCCTCTGTATAAAAAAGCTCGAAAAAGGGATAGAGGCGGACCGTCGGCTCAGTACGATCAGGGACGCCATTACCTCGGCCCACGTGGAGCTGGAAGAAGCGGCCCTGGATCTCCGAGATTTCCAGAAAACAATTACGATTGATCCCAATCGGCTTGAAGCGGTTGAGGAGAGGCTTCAACTCATAAATCGGCTCAAAAGGAAATATGGTTCTACCATCGAAGAGATCCTCAAGTATAGGGATGAACTGTCCGGGAGGATTCATCACCTGGACCTGAAGAGAAAAGAACTTGAAAGGACCCGCAGTCAATTGGATGATATGGAAAAGGTGATCGTCTCCGAAGCGACCCATCTATCAAAAAAGAGGAAGGTGGTGGCCAAAAGATTACAAAAGGCCGTGGAGGAGGAGCTGCACCGCTTGGACATGGGTGGAACCCGGTTTGAAGCCTTTTTCCATCCTTTAAAAGACCATAATGCGGCTGAACCCAAAGATATCATCAAAGATATTAAATCGGATGGTTCTGACAATGTGGAACTGATGATTTCACCCAATATCGGCGAGGAAATGAGGCCCCTTTCCAGGATTGCCTCGGGTGGCGAATTATCCAGAATCATGCTTGCCCTGAAGACAATCCTTGCCAGAACCGCATCGGTTGAGACGGTCATCTTTGATGAGGTCGATTCTGGGATTGGTGGGGCCACGGCAGAGGTAGTGGGTGAGAAGCTCCATTCCCTGGCTCAGTACCATCAGATCCTTTGTATAACCCATCTACCGCAGATCGCGAGCAAGGGCAAAACCCATTTTTTAGTAGAAAAAAAGATTATCGAGAGTCGCTCTCAAACGGTGATTTCAAAACTGAAATCTGAGGAAAGGCTTATGGAAATAGCCCGTCTTTTGGGAGGGCGGGTCATCTCAAAAAAGGCGGTAGAGCATGCGAAAGAAATGTTGACCGCTTCGTAAACGAAGCGATCAACGGTATAAATAACAGAACGGTATAAGGTGCAAGGTATACGGTATAAGGTATAAATACCTAAACCCCCTTGAACCGTATACCGTATGCCTTGGGCCTTGTATTTATACAATGATCAGTTTTTTACTCGAATTGTTTGGCCTGCCTTGAATCCCGTCCCTTTCCAGGGAACGGCGGAAGCATGGTCTTCCATGACCCGGACCGCTTTTATTTCACCCATTTTTGGCCCGAGGAGATGATAGGACCTTCCGTTGACAGATTGAATGTTCTCTCCTTTTCCGAAAACCTCAAACAAGCTTCCTGTGATGAGCCCAACATCCTTTCCGGCATTGATGATAAGGTCCTTTCCATCAACGGAAAGGATTTTTCCTGACCATGGTTCTTCTTTTAAGACTTCCATGATCGCGGAAGCCTGATCCTCTATCATTTCAGCCACGGCCTCTTGAAACTCTTCTTCCTCTACGAAAGAGAGAGGGTTCTTTGCCTCCTCTTCTTTGAATTCACCCTGAATCTGGAGGACCTCAAGATCCTCCATCTGTTCTTCCATTTTTAACTTGGTACTTTCCAGGTTCGTCATAAAGAGGGTGCCATTGGTCAGGTCAAGAGCACTGACGACCATGGATAATTCGAGTTTCCGCTGAATAATTATGATGGGCCAAATCCCTTTTTTTTCAACATTCACGTCGATAGGATGAATCGTGGCGGTGATGAGGACATTCATGCCCATTTCTTCCGCCTTTTTTGAAAGATATGGATCCACAATGATATCGAATTGAGAGGCACTTTTATTATTAACAGAAGAGGGGGGCAAGGTCGCCTCCCGGACCAGGTAGTTCTCCACTTTCTTAAGCTCTTCCAAAAACAGGGTTTGTGCTTCCTGAACCTTCGCCTCGCCCAGGCCTGCCTGATCAATCATCGGTAAAACCAACACCCGTTTTTTGAGCCCGCCCTTATTGGGAATAATCTTATTGTATACCGTTTTGGTGGTACTGCATCCGGTCCACCCGATGAATATGGAAAGCAGAATTGTTAGTGACAATCCTGCAAGCATCTTTCTTTTCATACAAACAACCCTTTCTCTATTTTTTTCCCCCAAATGTCCTCCCGGCCCAGCACAACCAGATCTGATCAGCTTCCTCGGTCAAAGGGAGAACCCACATCTGGAATGGAGGAAAGACATATCATATTGGAAATGTAATAACAAGATAACAACTCAGAATTCAGAAGCCAGAAGCCAGGAGCCAGGAGCCAGGAGTCAGAATAAAATGTCACCATGGCCCCTGATCGCGCCAAGGGTGCCTGCGCAAATAATATGAGTGAGTTCAATATTTTATGAGTGGCCACCAAGGATGAAATAGGGGAGTATCGCGTTCTTGCAAGCGCTATTCTGGATTCTGGCTACTGACTCCTGGCTTCTATATTTCAATAAACAACATCAAATGAATCATAGGTTCCCTGCCATGCCTCCGGGGTTTCATCAACACCGCTTACCCTGGCATGGGATGGTCCATGATGACACCATGCCATCAGCTGCTTAACCCCGTCCTCCGGTCCCTCCAACAGGGCTTCAACATGTCCATCCGGTCGATTTTTTACCCAACCGGAAACGCCTAATTTGAGGGCTTCTTTGCGGGTTGAGTCCCTGAACCAAACCCCCTGAACCCTGCCTTTAATGATCAGTCGCATCCTGATATTTGTCACCATTTTCTGAGAGACCCCTCGTCAAGATTTGAATTTAAGAGCAAATGCCGATCCAGGGCTACCCACCTCTTCATCAAGTTTCGACTGGTGGCTCAATCGATTGAGCCCGATGACAGCCCCATCGGTTGAAAAGGGAAATTGGGTTTTGATAGCTTCGAGATGGCGACAATACTGGATGACTTTATCGATCGTGGGGCACTCTTTTATAAATGGCCTGTTGACCCGGAGGCCCCATTTTTGAAGCATGA
>JAQYVK010000301.1 GCA_030145585.1 Desulfatiglandales bacterium
AACTAATGTCGTTTGTTCTTTTACCGCTCCTATTTTGGCTAAAATGTTTGCCACTTTGATAGGGTGATTGATATAAGGAGAAGCATCAATATCCTTCCGTCTTTGCTTTCGATGTTTATCAGCAGAAAATTCAAGAGCCTCCAAAAGGCTTAACAAAATATCCATATTTTTATTTTCCCCATACTATTTCCTTAGTTGATCCTCGCTTAAGTAGGTTAGCGTCTATCTCGAATTTTTCACCTCCTTCACTCATTACAAATATCGGAAGTTAGGGGTACGCATTGAGGTAAATATATAACTCTATTGAAAGAGAATCGTGAACGAAAAGGCAATTATGATAAGATTTTTGTGACTGAGTTACTTAAGGACCTAAAACGGTTATCCTTGTTTTGATTCTTCTTTAAAAAGAAACAAGAGTCAAGGATAGATTTGACCTCTTTATAAGCTATTAAATCAGTCAGGTAAGCTTGTAAATGGCCTCTTAGCTTCTTGCACAACTACTCTCGGATAGTTGTTATAAATATGATAAAGAGCTTGACTTTGATATTCAGGTGATGACCAATACGGATTGCTTGGCCCATCCAGCGAGTACCAGAAAGCTGTAAAAGGATCAGTTCTTTTTCCAGTTTTTGGATGGGCACAGGACATAAATAAAAAGACCATCGAAATAAACAGAATAGTTGAAATTAATCGGTACATTCTTAATCTCCTTTTCACGGATCGTTCTTTTTGATTTGGATTGCGAACTATCATCAATCGACTACCTTTGAGTTTGTCGGGACACTCTTAAAATTCTAAGAAACTTTTTCCCCTAAAAGGGAATCGTGTACGAAAAAGCTATTCAGATTATAGATTAGATAAGGAATTACTTAAGGATATATCCGAGTTGTTAGTCTGGTAATGATTCATAAATACGAGAGAATATTTCGGTATAATCTATTTGTTTAGGAAGTTTTGAACCCTCGGGATATAGATTGATGATTCTAATAAGACATTTTAAGTATTTTTTTATTATCGCAAGACTTTCAATTTGACCGCAGTGTATTTTATCACTACCCTTTTTACATTCAATAAAATGATGTTCTCCTGATTTATCAATCAACCATAGATCCGGAGCGCGAGGTTTAATTTTATTCTTATATAAAAAATTTTTCGAGTTATTCTGAATTTTTGTTAAAGGATCTGTTCCCAAGTGAGTATGAAGTGCCTCATAAAAGAGCTTTTCAAATCGACTTGTTAAACTTTTCCCAGTTAACCATTGGTCGCTGGTTAGCCATTGATAAGAGCTATACCATCCTTCATTCATCTTTTTATATAAAAGGCTTGAAACAAAGGACTCTCCGAAAAATCTCGTTCCAGGTCTTTTTTTTGCTTTACGGACGATGATCTTTTTAATGTAATCCGAAGAGGTTGAAGAAGTAAGCATTGAATAATCACCATTTATCCAAGCTTCCAATAGTGCTTTCCTGTAAGGCACAATGTCTTCTTTTAATTCAATTTCAACCATTGAATCTTCCATGACCCTTTGTTGCTAAAATTCTTTTGTTCTCATTCAGCTTACTATCTAACAGCCGTCTTCTGGCGAGTTTATGGCGGCTTACCTCGAGCACAGCGACATACACCCTTTGCGCCCTGCGCCTTGAGCCTCTTGGTATATGTCAGGAACGAAATCGAGCAAAATCTCTTATTAAGAATAAAATATCAGTAAACTAATTCACAATTCAAGATTTAACCCCCACGACTTCAAAAATGAAGCAAGAGTCAACGGCAGACTTGACCCCCTGAGAGATCAGTCGCAACAATAGGTGTTTTTCTTTCCACTTTCGTGCCAGGCCCTGACCATCGATCATAAAACGATAATTTTGATGGTAAAGGCCAGACTCCATCTGGGCGATTTTCCCTTTTACGCACACTTCGACAGAAAATTTTCCAGATTGGTTAAGGCTCGATTCTGTAAAAAATCGAAGTTTTGCCCAGTCTGTGTACCTTCTTCGTCGCGACATGACTTTATTCAGATGCTTCCGCCAGAATACCCCGCAGCTTGTCGGGGCGCAGTGGAGATCCAGCTTCCGGGGCTGCGGGTTGCGTCATTAAAAGAAAATCGTTAGCTTTTCACAGCCCTAGTTCCTTCCGAATACCCGAAAAGTCAAACTGCTCATCTTTGGGCAATCGTGCCTCATGGTTTTCGCATTCTTTGAGCAACAGGTCCACCTGACTCTTCCCCTCTTTAGTCCTTACGGCCTCTCGCGGCGTCCTGCCCTCCAGCGCAGGCAGCGAGCTGTCAGTCCAATCAGTGTAATGTTTTTCTTTGTACTCTCGTAGGATTTTACCGGCCTCAGGAGAGGGAATCCTGTAGGGATTTTTCTCTTCATCAAATCCTTCATCATGGTCCCCAAGGCCTACAGAAGGGTCTGAATGTTCGCGTATACGATGACGGATCAGGTTTCTGCATGCAGCCTCAATTCGCTCCCGAAGCCGGTCGGCACGGTTCACTGAGTTTGTCTCCAACCGTATCTTCCCATCCAGGACTACCGCACGGCCCACAATAGTCCTCTCCAGATCCTGGCCGGTACGTATGAACAGATAACTTTGGTCGGGATCGTCATCTAAAGGGGGCTCTGCATCCTCCAAATTCGCGAGTTGTGACCGGATCTCATTACCCAGAGCGGCATCAAACTCGAAATAGTCTACCGTGAGCAGGAGTTCATCTCCATCCGTATTCCGTAACATGGGTGGGATACTGCGACGTTGTTTAAGATCCAGGACGGTTTCTTCCCAGCGTGCAATCATGTAGCGACCGATCTTCTCATCATGAAGGCGGTCCACTGGAACAGCGCGTTTGCGGCGGAGCCGTCCACGAACCCGCCGCACAACTTGAGCTCCCTCTGCGGGTGGGAGGGGATGCGGATGAAGACCGCAGAGAACGGACACCTCGCCAAAGTCAACAATGCGGCCCAGAATAACGTCACGCTTGACGAGTGTCTTTGATCCCATTATCTCCTGGACGGTCCGCTCTTCGCCGGTTAGCAGATCCATAGCAGTCAAATGGCTTCCGGGTTCTACGGTGGTGACCTCCCAAAGGCCGAGCCACGACGCCTGCTGTGCCTCGATCCATTGAATCTCGGTCTTGGAAAGGCGATCGCTTTCTTCCTCCGCAAACCACCGGACGACCGGTTTGCCCTGGATGAGGAAGTGGTAGACCGACCATGGGATTAGAAGCTGAGTGGCCGCTTCAGGGTCGTCAAAGTCATTGGTCACTTTTAGCCGAGCATCGCCGAAACGCCGGGCCGCGAAGCCGATCATCTCTTCCACGAGCCGCTGATCCATCTCGTGCAGGGCTGCGGATGCCATCGAACCTTTCTCTGCAGGATCCCGCTTTCCCAGACAGCATTTCTTGTATTTCTTCCCGCTTCCGCACGGACACGGGGCGTTGCGTCCCACTTTGACCTTTCTTGTATTTAGTAACCGTGCAGAGGGTGGGTCATTGACTTCAAAAAGCGGCCCTGCTTCGTACGGGGCCGTAAACCGCACTTCCAGGTCATTTTCGTCAACGTAGGACTCACCTATGGGGTCAAAATCCTCGCGCTCGAAGATCCCGCCATGCTTCAAGAAAAATGTGGCCAAAGAGGTGGCGCACGCAGACACGATCAAGACGTCCTTCTCGGTCAGCGGCATCAGTAGCCCGTCGCGGTCGCGGTGCTGGACCCAGGGATAGGCCTTTGGGCCGGCGACAGGCCAGCCCTGCCTGGTCGCCTCCCGCCGCATGGAGGAGGGTAGGTCTGCACCCCGTTCGAAGATAAGAGAGAGTGTGGGTGTCCCCAGATCAAAAAGGCCCTCCTCAGGAAGTCCGGCGACCCCGACATCCAGGAATCTCTCATAGGCCAGGAGCGAAGGAAAGATAATGAAACCGAAAGTCTCTCCTTGCGCACCGATGATCGAAACGCAGGCGCCCTCTACGTCCAATCCGGGGATGTCCAGCCTGACCACCTGACTTTCATCAGCCGTTTTCCATGGCGAAAGGTGGTAAAGAAAGTTAGCGGCCTGAAAGAGTGAATCCACGGTTTCGGCGGAGATCCGTCCCCCTTCAAAGTAGCTGAGGTTGCTGTCGCCTTCCGGCGACATGGACGCCATCATAGACTGAACAAATCGATGGAGCTCCGGTGTTGGAGCCACCACGACATCTATATCCGGGATAGCTTCCTGGACCTGGGCGGCCAATTGGGCATCAGCCACACGGATACGTGCCGGTCGCCGGGGTCGACCCACCATGGGTGCGGCCATGGCATCGAGCAGCGTTGCAGCAAAAGACATGGGGGGCCCATTCGGATCGACCAACTCGCTCCCCACAACAAGCTCATCTGGAAGTTCCAGCCAGAGGATTATTTCAGGACGATAGGGCTCATCCTCGGTGATGTAGGCGGGTGCATAGAGCTGGCCCCCAACCCACTCCGGCGTACCAGCGATTCTGCGTTTCTGGTTTGGGCGTCTTTTTTGCCTTTTTGGTTTTTTCTTTTTCCTACCCATAGTGAGTCACTTTTCTCAACCATTCCACTCTATCGGATCAGTTAACAATATGCAATTTATCAGAACCCTGTTCACAAATCAACAGGCTGTTTCCCGGTTCATTTCTGCCCCTTAAGTCTTGGGACTTTACCAAGGTGTTGTAATTCCCCCTTCCTTCGTTCACTCAGTCGAATCCGTTCGAAAGCCTGACGATAAACGATGCCACTGGACCCTTAGGGGTCTTTTAGGAATTCATGCGGAGTTTGAAAGCGAGTTTACTGAAAAAAAGGAGAATGAGTTGCCCAGGAAGAAATCTCGCGAGGGGAAAGGATTTATAAACAGTCATCACTCGTCCCTTGCGTGTCCGCCAAAGTCTTTGGCTTCGGCGGGTCTCTTGTAACTCGTTACTGTTTAATAGTGAATAGTGGAGGTTTGACCCCCTTCATTTCAATTCTTCTTTTCAGAAACTTAAAAACTTAAGGGCGTCCCGCTTCACGATGGGTGACTGGTGCGGATCAGATAAAGCTGACCGTGAACTTATTATAACGAAATAACGGGTGCTAAAAGGGTTGAAAACGAGGCCTTGCTGGTGCGATGTTCAGAGCCAAGCAAAAAAAGAGATATTTTTTTGCAGGGGGAGGTGTTTTTTTTCTTGACGTACCCTTTAATGGGTGACCCCCTGATTTATAAACGGTTATCATTTTCTGGCATGAATTTTGCGTCTGCCTAAGTGAGAGGAGACACATTATGGACAAAACAGTTATTCTATCCAACCATCCTGAAGATGTTGAATTATTGAGGGCATGTTGCAGGATGTTTTTTCCAGAATGTGAACTCCAGATCATTTCTAAGCCGATTGAAAGCATGGAAGATGCTTCTGTTGTCGGAGACTTTGCTGCATCAGAGAAGGGCGTATTGTAGTTTTCTTGGAGTACAGTTTATACAAGCAATTTTTGGGCAAACCGAACTAAAAAAGTCTATTGAAAAGACGTCGAGATTTACTTAATACCGCAAACCACTTCGTAGTCAGGGTAGTTCTGTCCAACTTTGGCATCCGCGAAAACAAGTCTACCCCAGTTCCAAGCCCGAAAGAGACAAAATCATGGGAAAAAAGAGACGGCGCTTTGATAAAAGCCGGAATCTTCCATATCGCGACAAACGAGTTTCATCAGAAAGGCCTAACGTCCCTATCAAATATATCGTCGATTTTCTGAAAATCTCCTCTTTGGCTATCCTTATCCTCTTGCTTTATGCCAACACCCTGGAAGCCCCTTTCATTTTTGATGATAGGCACAACATTCAGGATAACCCCCATATCCGCTTGACGGAACTCACACCGGAAGGTATTGCAAACGCGGGTTTTCAAAGTTCTTCCTTCAGTCGTCCGTTTCCTAAAATCACTTTTGCCCTGAATTATTATTTCCATCGATACAATGTTTCGGGCTACCATGTGATGAACATTCTTATTCACTTTGTTACCGGTCTCTTTCTTTACCTTCTTTTGAAGACAACCCTGAGTATCCCATCACTTCGTTCCCGATACGAATCTTATAAGTGGATACCGTTTTTAACAGTCTTGATATGGCTCGTTCACCCGATTCAAATCCAATCGGTCACCTACATCGTCCAGCGGATGAACAGCATGGCGACCATGTTTTATGTCCTGTCTCTTCTGCTTTATGCGAAGGCTCGTATGGCGGAGAAGAAGAGAAAAAAGCGGGTCTTGTTCGCAGGCTGTCTACTTTCCGCTATCTTGTCTATTGGCTCAAAGGAGATAGCCGCGACGCTACCCTTCTTTATATTTCTCTATGAGTGGTATTTTTTCCGGGACTTGAGTCGGCCCTGGCTGAGACGACATCTCCTTCCTTTTGCTGGTCTACTGATGCTTCTTTTTATTATCGCATTGATGTATTTGGGGCTTCACCCCTTGGAAAAAATAGACACGCTTTACAAGGACTACGATTTTACGCTGCCCCAGAGGGTGCTGACAGAGCTCCGGGTCGTTATCTTTTATATAAGCCTTTTGATAATGCCCCATCCTTCCCGGCTCAATCTGGACCACGATTTTTCCCTCTCCTATTCTTTGATAGATCCCATAACAACCGTGCTTTCTCTGGGGTTTATCGCAGGGCTGGTTGGGGTGGCAATCCTTATGGCGAAAAGGGAGCGTCTTTTATCATTCTGTATTCTCTGGTTCTTGGGAAACCTTGTGATCGAGTCCTCGGTGATCGGCCTTGAGATCATCTACGAACACCGCCTCTATTTGCCTTCAATGCTTGCAATCTTGCTGGCCGTCATATTGGCCCGCAGGCATATTAAACTAAAATGGATGAAGGTCTGTGTACTGTGTGCCGTGGTGACGGTGTTCTCTTACTGGACCCATGAGAGAAACAGGGTATGGGGTGATGATGAAACCCTTTGGCGTGATTGTGTTTTGAAATCGCCGGAAAAAGCCCGGCCCCGTTATAACCTTGGGGTTGTTATCGGGCACCAGGGGAGGGTCGAGGAGGCCATAGAACAGTATCGTGAAGCGATACGAATCAAGCCTGATCATGAAAAAGCGAACAACAATCTGGGGAATGCACTGGTAAACCTGGGGAAAAGAGATGAGGCCGTGGACTATTTTAATAAGGCACTGCGAAAAAACCCTGATTATGCCGATGCCCACAATAACCTCGCCAATGTCTTGTGGGAGTTGGGCCGTACCGAGGGAGCCATGCGCCATTACTCAGAGGTTCTCCGGATCAATCCTGATCATGCTGAAGCGCACCATAACTTTGGAAATTTTCTGCTGGGTCTTGGCAGGCTTGATGAGGCCGTCAGCCACTTCTATGATGCGCTGCGGGCCAGCCCTGACCTGGCGGTTTTTGCGCACTACAGCCTGGGAAATGCATTGGCACAGCAAGGAAAATTAAAGGAGGCTGTGAACCATTATAAGGCGGCCATTCGGATCAATCCTGACTATATAGAAGCACACAATAACCTGGGAAGTGCCCTGGCAAATCATGGGAAAATCGAAGAGGCCCTGAGTCATTTCAGGGAGGCACTCCGGATCAAGCCCGACTATTCAGAGGCCCATTTGAATATCGGAAATATGCTTTTGCTCCAGGGGAAGAGCGAGCAGGCCTTGAAACATTTTTCGGTGGTGCTTCGGATGACACCCGACAATGCAGTCGCACATCTAAGCATGGGAAATGTCATGGCGGGTCGGGGAAGATTCGAAGAGGCCATGAAACATTATTCCGAGGCCCTGCGGATCAGACCTGACTTTCGTGAAGCGCGTCTAAACCTGGAACGTGCCATGCGACTGAGCGGCAAATCTGCCAGTGCATCAAATAGGAAGACAAAACCGTAGAACCCACGAATACAGTGGTTATAATTTCCGGATCTTAAGAGAAAACCATATAGGAAGAAAAGAGACGACAGAGGGATTTCGGATCAAATCGTTCTCACCGCGGCGAGATTGGGCCCCGAGAAGCCATAGCGACCCCTTCAGGCATAGGGGCAAAGTCCTGAAATTATCGTTCTCGGTGATCCTCGTTTTTTTTCTATTCCAACGCCCTGAACGGCCCATAAAGGGGTCACCCGATTATTAGCCCCGGAAACAGATAAGATTATGGCTGTAGTTTGCACAAAATATAAAGTATCGATATCTGATTTGCGGATATCAATAAGAGGACAATTAAATGAGCCAAGAAATGTTGCAATGTATTTAATGAGACATTTA